>URRP01000014.1 GCA_900550375.1 uncultured Alistipes sp.
ACTAAATAGAAAAAGTGCTTAACTTTTTGTGCAGATTTAATTTGGAAGTCCAAACAGCAATATTAGGCTCCTCAATATATGGCACTTCAAATATCATTGGGATATTTGACTTTAGAGCTTTACCTGCGGCAATAGCTTGTCTGAATTTAAGGTTTGGTAAGGCTGATGCAATTCCCTCTCCGAAATAATTAGATAAGAAGTCACTACTTGTTTTGTCAAATTCCTGAAAAGCAATTATCGTATTGCATTGCGTAAGAATTGTCTTTGATACATTAGCAGTTCTTTGGGCAATTACAAGTAGTCCTACATCATATTTACGCCCTTGCAATGCTATTTGAGCAATACTATTTAATAATGATTGAGAAGATTTATCAGCGACCCCAACAAAGCTCCACTCTGGGATAACCGTATGAGCTTCTTCAAGTACTATACAAACTTTATTCCCGTAACATTTTTTGATTTTTGCTATTTTGAATAACACTTGAAATAACCTCTTAGTGTAATCCAAAATACTTCCAGTATTAGCGACCTCAGGCAACTCTATTATAGAAAGTTTTGAATCAGATTCAAAGAATTCTTTCAACCCTTCACCAATAGCCCGTCTAATATTAGCGTCATTGTCCGACAGTAATGTTTTATTTTGCTGATTTGGGAATTTTTCTAATTCTAAAGAAATTTGGTCTATGTAATCAAAAACCTGTTTCTGTGCTAAACTTGAAAGTATTTCTTTAATTGAAACATCTGAGAACCTATCCTTATACTCTCCTGTAAAATCAATGCAAATTACCTTGGTATCACTGTCCTTTAGGTATTCTCTTATAAGATTTCGTGAGAATACGGATTTGCCTGTTCCAGTAACTCCAAGTATTGCCGTATGATGCGTTAATGCAAGATTTTTATTAATAATGACAGGAAAATTCGTATTAGGTATAGAGCCTATACATAGCTCTCCATCTTCAACAACTGACTCTGAAATTGCGGCTGCAATGTATAATGGTGAATTTATTTCGGGAACCCAACCAAATTGCTCAAAACAAGATTTTCTTTGATCCCACGTTCCCAACTTTATAGCTTCACCAATGATATAGCCGGTTTCATTTTTTTGCTCTAACTGCTCAATTTTAGTAATTCCGTCAATTATTTGATAATAAACAGTCGAATTAAATTGGGTTATGTGAATTTGTAAAAGCTGTCCCTCCTGAATGGCAACTCTAGAATTGTATATAAATCGAATCTTATTGATATTTGAGTTCTCGGTAATCAACCCAACAAACTTATTTAGATAATCTGTTTCAGGAATATCTTTGATTTTGTATATAATATCCTTTATATGATTGGAATATATTGGTTTGCTACCAAATATATTATCAATTTCATTTGATGCCAGCACTTTAACCCATTGCTGCTCATTAAGCAGATAAGAATCAAGTATCAAGCCTTTTCTTACTCCTTTTGTATTATCTATGGAATAAACAAATTCTACCCAATCAAAATGCCTTAAAACCTCGTTTCTATCCGAGAATAATCTTACCAAAAATGTATTTCTATATTGAACACCAAATATCTGTCCTAGGGCATTTTCTTTTTCAGTATTTTGAGATTTTTCAAATAGACCGCCAATTGCAGAAGCAACCGTAGGTAAAGAAATAATCATAAAAATTGCCCAATAAACTAACAGAGCCTTAAACTCATTACTATTTGTCCCAAATTGTATAATAATTCCCCAGAGAAAAAAGGAAGAGAATAAAGTTTGTGGATTACCAATTGCTCTATTAATTCGTGAGAAGAATTGAACAATCCTATTTTCATAAAGTAATGGTTTATTTCTTAATAGCATTATAGTATAGCTACTTATCAAGAGATAAAGAGTAATTGATAAAAATAGCCAAAATAGCCAATCTCTCGAACTGGGACTTACTAGAAGTAATGATAACCCGGCCGTAACAGCATTAACAAATATGTTTGAATCTTTAGAAAAGTGGGGTTGGTCTATTAATGATAATAATATCATCAATAAAAGGCCTGAGGTAAACCAAAAATCATTGATTAAAAAGTTATAATTGCCTATTACACTTCTTCCCACTACAATTAGGGCTATAAGTGATAGTCCAAGGAATATTAAACGAGTCTTGCGTTTCATATTTGAAGGTATTTATACTCTCAAATATACTCAAAAATAATAAATCACTGATTGTTACCTCAAAGAATAGTTAGCATTTCAACTCCTTTTGCGCCCCTATATCCGCCCCTCCAAATGAAATAAGGCTTCTAAGTCGCTAATTTAGCATTACTTAGAAGCCTTCTTTGAGGTCTGAAGCGGATTCGAACCGCTGTACAAGGTTTTGCAGACCTTTGCCTAGCCACTCGGCCATCAGACCAAATTTCCGATCTCTACTCCGCCCGAATCCCCGCTACCCCTCCTTGCAGCGACCTCGAAACGAAGACGATCGGTTTTGAGATTGCAAATATACAAACATTTCTCATTTTTACAAAACTTCTCCGGGAACTTTCGGTTTTCATCGAAAAATTCATACCTTTGGTTTACAAAAACTGCATTATGACCATCGACGATATTGCGCTCACACTGATTCCGGGCCTCGGAATCAAGGGTGTCGTTCATCTGCTGGAGGTTTTCGGAACGGCCGCGGCGGTCTTTGCCGCATCGGCGGACGACCTGACCGGCCGGGCGGAGTTACGACCCGATATCGCCCGCAGTATCGCAGCCCGCAAGAGTCATGCGGAGGCCGAACGCGAAATCCGCCAGTGCCGACAGCACGGAATCACGCCCCTCGCATCGACCGATGAAGCCTATCCCGCGCTGCTGCGCGAAATCCCCGATTATCCCCATGTGTTATATATCAAAGGTAATGCCGCCGTATTGTCGCAGCGCTGCGTCTCGATGGTCGGCACGCGCCGCATTTCGGCCTACGGTCAGCGGCTTTGCGCCGAGTTGGTTCAGGGCTTGGCCCGCATTCCGAATACAGCGATCGTGAGCGGGCTGGCCTTCGGCGTGGACGTCGCCTGTCACCGAGCGGCATTGGCGGCAGGAATCCCGACCGTGGGCGTCGTGGCCAATCCGCTGCCCGACGTAACGCCCGCACAGCACGCCAACGTGGCGCTCGAAATGGTCGAACGCGGCGGCGCATTGGTCTCGGAGCTGCACTCGCAAAGTAAGCAGCGGGGAACCTTCTATCTCCCCCGCAACCGCATCATCGCCGGATTGAGCGCCGGCACGGTCGTCGTCGAATCGCCCACTTCGGGAGGATCGCTCACGACGGCGCAATATGCCGACGGATACAATCGCACGGTCATGGCGCTTCCGGGACGCACGACCGACGGCAATTCATTCGGCACCAACTCCTTGATCCGAAACCGGAAAGCAGTGCTGATCCGTTCGGCGGAGGATATCGTCGAAGAACTGCAATGGGAGTTCGCACTCGCCCCACACGAAAAAACCACTCCAGTCACCTCGCCGGAACTGACCGCAGAAGAGGAACAGGTGCTGTCGCTGCTGGGCGACGAACCTTGCACGCTGGCCGAGCTGATCGCCGCAAGCGGGCAGGACTACCCTGTGCTGAGCGTTCTGCTGATGGGACTCGAACTCTCGGGAGCGATCCAGCAGCTGCCCGGCAGCCGTTATAAAAGAATACGATAACAGAAAGATGGAACTGATCGATACCCACTCGCATCTCTACGAACCGGAGTTCGACACCGACCGCGAAGCGGCCGTCGCACGGGCCCGCGAGGCCGGCGTCACGGCGCTGTTGCTGCCGGCCATCGACGCAGCGAGCGACGAGCGGCTCTTCGACCTCTGCCGCAGCCACCCCGAATCGTGCTTTGCAATGATGGGACTGCATCCCACGTCGGTCAACGACAGTCCCCGCTGGCGCGAAGAACTGGCCCGCGTGGAGCGTTACCTGCTCGATCCTCCCGAAGGAATCGGCCGTTTTTACGCCATCGGAGAGATCGGCTTGGATTACTATTGGAGCGATGCATTCGTCGCCGAGCAGACCGAAGCCTTCGTCGCACAGCTGCGGCTGGCAGCACGGCACGATCTTCCCGCGGCTATCCATACCCGCGCAGCGTGGGACGATATGTGCCGGATCATCGAAGCCGAGACGAAGCGCGCCCGTAAAAACGGAGAGCGGCTGCGCGGCGTTTTCCACGCCTATTCGGAGCCAACGGCAACCTTCGAACGGCTGCGCGGCTGCGGCGATTTCTACTTCGGCATCGGCGGTACGGTGACGTTCAAAAAGAGCAAACTGGCCGAAACGGTCCGCACGATGCCGCTCGAACGGATCGTGCTGGAGACCGACTGCCCCTATCTGACGCCTGCGCCCTACCGCGGACAGCGCAACGAATCGGCCTACGTGCGGCTGGTCTGCGACAAGATTGCTGAACTCAAAGGACTCGCCCCCGAAGAGGTGGCAGCCGCAACGACGGCCAATGCCGAAGCGCTGTTCGGCATCCGTTCCACGAAAAAAAATATATAACCACCATGAAAAAGATAAAAATCACGGTCATCCGCAAGGTCTGCCACCGCGACCTGATCGAACGCTACGAAAACGCCATCGATCATGCGTGCGATATGCACGAGGGTCAGATCTTCGTCGCCGACGGCTGGCAGCGCCCCGACGGACTGTGCGAAAGCGCGTGGCAGACCCTCTCGCCTTTCGTGATGACATTGGCGCACGGCGGAACGAACCTCTACGACGGCTGGATGAAGAATCCCGCCTCGGCGATGATTTCGTGCAACGACGGCTTCCGGCCCGTGAGTTTTCTGATAGAAACCTTAGATTAGAGCGTTAAAAACGATATGCTTTCATCCATCCTCATCATTTATACAGGCGGAACGATCGGCATGAAGACCGATCCCGCAACGGGCGCGCTCGTGCCGTTCGACTTCAACGGCATCTACGACGAGTTTCCCGCGATCCGTTCGCTTCGGGTGCGCATCGACGTGCAGTCGCTGGCGCCGGTCATCGACTCATCGAACGTCACCCCCGCGCTCTGGCTTCATCTGGCGGAGCTGATCCGCGACAACTATGCGCGCTACGACGGATTTGTCGTTCTGCACGGTACGGATACGATGTCCTACACCGCTTCGGCGCTGAGTTTTCTGCTGGAGAATCTCGCCAAGCCGGTCGTCTTCACCGGCAGCCAGATCCCCATCGGCGTGCTGCGCACCGACGGACGCGAGAATCTGATAACGGCCATCGAGATCGCCGCGGCACACGACGCGAAGGGTCCGCTCGTACCGGAGGTATCGCTCTATTTCCAGAATCGGCTGTTTCGGGCCAACCGCACCGTCAAGCAGAGCGCCGAAGAGTTCGCGGCGTTCCGTTCCTATAACTATCCGGCACTGGCCGAGGTGGGAGTCAACATCACCTATCACCGCGACTATATCCACCGGCCGGCGCACGCCGAAGCCGAACTCCGGGTCGCCGCGGCACTGGACGACCGCGTGCTGGTCATCCGCCTTTTCCCCGGCCTGCGCGAACAGGTACTCCGCGCCATGCTCTCGATCGAGGGGCTGCGGGCCGTGGTGCTGGAGACCTACGGCGCCGGCAATGCACCTACGGCACCCGAATTCATCCGCACCGTGCGCGAAGCCGTCGACAGGGGCGTACTCCTAATGAATGTAACCCAGTGTAGCGGCGGCAGCGTGGCCATGGAACTCTACGAGACCGGACGGCAGCTGCAGGAGGCCGGCGTCATCTGCGGCCACGACATTACCACCGAAGCGGCCGTCGCCAAGCTGATGTACGTACTGGGGCAAAACCTCCCCGCAGAGCAGACGCAGCAGCTTCTGCGGCGTTCGCTGCGCGGAGAATTTACAGATGGCGGCATTGCATAAACCGAATTTTTTTTCTATATTTCGCACAGTTTAGCTGCCAAAATGAAAGATACTCCGGTTGCAGAACAGATGAAACGCAAGGCAAATTATTGACTTTCAGATTTTTGTCATTCGGGATTGTCGTGTAGTGAGAAACTTGTCGAGAATCGGGAAAACGAAGCATTTCGGGCGGAAACGGGCGAAAAATGAAAAATAACTGAAAAAAATTGACGGAATAAGACCGGAAACCGAACTTAAAGCAATAGCAAAAACACTAAACAAATTTTATTAATTACTTAATCGTATGAAAAAACTTTTTTTGATTCTGTCAGTGGCCATATTCTCGCTTGGCACTGTTGATGCCTTCGCTCAGGACAACGCAACCGAAGGAGCCGCAACCGAGGAGGTAGCCGTAGTCGAGACGACGACCGTTGCCGCTGACGCCGAAGCTACGATCGCAGGTGACTCGATGCACCATGTAATGATGCAGAAGTTCCTCGAGGGTGGCTGGGAATGGATGCTCCCGGTACTCCTCTGCTTGGTGCTCGGTCTGGCTATCGCCATCGAGCGTATTCTCTACCTGACGCTCTCGACCATCAATTCGAAGAAGTTCCTCACACAGATCGAGGATGCACTCAAGAACGGCGGTGTAGATGCAGCCATGGAGGTTGCCCGCAACACCCGCGGCCCGATCGCTTCGATCTACTATCAGGGTCTGTCGCGCTACAATCAGGGTCTGGACGCCGTCGAGAAGTCGGTCGTATCCTACGGTTCGGTTCAGACGGGTCTGATGGAGTCGGGTCTGTCGTGGATCGGTCTGTTCATCGCTCTGTCGCCGATGTTGGGATTCATGGGTACCGTCGTCGGTATGATCGCGGCGTTCGACGCCATTCAGGCAGCCGGCGATATCTCCCCGACCCTCGTTGCCGGTGGTATCAAGGTCGCTCTGTTGACTACTCTTATGGGTCTTATCGCAGCCGTTATTCTTCAGTTGTTCTACAACTACATCGTAGCTAAGATCGACAGCCTCGTAAATGAAATGGAGGATACGTCGATCGTCCTGATGGACATGCTGACGGCTTACAAGAAATAATCAAGACCTGTTTTAAGAGTTAACAAAAATTATGAAAAAGATATTGAACATATTGCTGGGTGTGCTGATGGCCATCACGGTGGTAATGATGGCCTATGCCATTTTTACCGGCGGCTCGGACGCAGCGATCAGCGCGAACCTCGTCTGGGGCTACGTGCTGATGGTACTGGCTATCTGCTCGGTACTCTTCTGTGCCGTTTACGGCATGATGAAGAATCCGGCCGGAATCAAGGGAACCCTGCTTTCGCTCGGTCTGATGATCGTGGTCGTGGTCGTTTCGTACTTCGTAGCCGCAGGCAAAGAGATTCTGATTCCGAATTTCTCCGACGGCGGCTACTTCTCGCATTCCGAGACGGTGATCGCCGATTGCAGCATCCTTGTAGCCTACATCGCCATGGCCGCGGCCATTGTGGCGGCTCTCTATTCGGAGGTTGCAAAATTATTCAAATAAGAGAGGAGTAAACAATGGCAGGAGATAAAAGAAAAATTCAGGAGATCAATGCCGGTTCAATGGCCGACATCGCTTTCTTGCTGCTGATTTTCTTCCTTGTCGCCACCACCATGAATACGGATACGGGTCTGCTGCGCGTGTTGCCGCCGATGCCCGATCCCAACCAGAAACAAGAGGATGTCAAAGTGAAGGAACGCAACCTTCTGTTGGTATTCGTTTCGAAAGGTAACAACATCATGGCAGGCGGCCAGCAGATGGATATCCATCAGCTGAAGGACAAGGCCAAGGAGTTTATCCTCAATCCGATGGACGACGAAAACCTTCCCGAAAAAGAGGTGAAGGAGTTCGATCTTCCCGACGGCAGCAAGTGGCCCTATCCCGTCAGTCTGGGCGTGATCTCCCTCCAAACGGACCGCGGTACCAGTTATGAAACCTACATCATGGTGCAGAACGAATTGACGCGTGCATTCAACGAGGTGCGTAACGAGGTGGCCATGCGTAAGTTCGGAGCGAGGTTCGAAGATCTGAACGAAGATCAGCGAAATGTATTAACCAAGGCGGTTCCGCTGAAGATCTCGGAGGCCGAGCCGCGTAACGTGGGAGGAAAGAAGTAATGGCAGTAATGAAAAAGAAGGGCGGCAAAGGACTGCCCCCGATCTCGACAGCATCGCTTCCTGACGTGATCTTCATGATTCTGTTCTTCTTCATGGTCTCGACCACGATGCGCGATCAGGAGCTGTTGGTTCGCTACAAACTTCCGACCGCAACCGAGGTACAGAAACTGGAGAAGAAATCGCTCGTCAGCTTCATCCACATCGGCCAGCCTACGCCGGCGATGCAGAAGAAGTTCGGTACGGCGCCTCGTATCCAGCTCAACGACTCGTACCGTTCGGAGAAGGATATTCTGGATTTCATCGCCGCCGAGCGCGATAAGCTCAGCGAGTCGGATCGTGCACTGATGACCGTGTGTCTGAAGGCCGACGACGCGACGAAGATGGGTATCATCACCGACGTGAAGCAGGAACTTCGCCGTGCAAACGCCCTGAAGCTCTCCTATGCGGCTTCGAAGTCGATGGGATACTAACCCTCGATTCTACACGAAAAACGATCCGATGCAGTGCATCGGATCGTTTTTTTATCTCCGTGACCGCCGGCTGCATACAAAGAAGCGGCGGCTGAAACCGCCGCTTCTTCCGAACCTGCCGATCGGCCGCCCGTCAGAAGAACAACGCCTGCGAATCGCTGATCACGATCAACCGGTCACCCGCCTGCATCGCCCGGGCGATCTCTTCGCCGCCCTTGGTAATGGCGCAGAGTGCCGACTCGGTGTCGTCGACCCGTTTGGCCCGTAACTTCCCGACCAGCTGGCGCGTCGCCACGCCCCGCATGGGCACCACCTCGTAGACGAGAAACAGGTCGCCGGGGCGAACGCCCATCCGGCTCCCCGCATGGATATAGCACTCCTTGATCTTCCCGCGTTTGTTGGCGGCCCCGACCTGCAAAATCTCGGTCTAGAACTTGAAATTGTAATCCAGAAAATAGGTCAGCTGACCGGCGAGCGAATTGAATGCCGCAAGATCGGCCTCTTCCGCCTTGACACCCTCGCCGACGAGATTGTACGACCGTGTCTCCAGCTGCGTTCCGGTCGTGAGATCGTATCCGTCAGGACAAGCCGGATCGCCGACTTGAACCCCTCCTTATCAGCTTGGGTTCGGGTATGCGCGATTTTATACCCCGAAACGACTCCGGTGATTACATAACGGGCTCCCGAGCGGGCCATGGCTGCCATACGCTGCTCCTGCCACGATACAGGATCGGTCACCGCCCCGTAGAGCACCCCCGTCCCCGACACGACGAGTCCGGGTATCGTCGTTGCATCGACCACGTCGTGACGTCCTCGATCGACACATGCATGTCCCACGATATCGCGCAAAGCCATCATATAGGCCACTGGCACATCGCGCGTGCGGCAGAACTCCTCGACCACCAAGATTTCTTTTGTCGACTCCGCCTCGTCGAAAGTCGCACTCCGCCCCGACGTCTCCTCGCGGGGATGGAATGCCGGATCGTCCGCCGGAGGAGGCAGAGGGCGATCGGCAGGTCGATGCTGGCGGTCGCTCGTGTGAGAAGGAGCGGGACGCCCCTGCGCCGGCCGCGTGCCCTGCCCGATCGTACCCGAAGGAGTAGTTCCGTGTGTCGGCCGCGCACCCTGCCCGATCTGACCTGAGGGAGCAGTTCCGTGCGTCGGTTGTGCGCCTTGACCCACCGGCGACGTTTCCCGAACCCCGGTACGCTCCGGTTCGGACGGTTGTGCCCCGCTGCCGATCCCCGCCGGAGCCGGCGTCCCGGGAACCGCTCCAGAACCGATCGGCGCAGCGGCCGGCGCCGCTCCCGTACCGATTCGCCCTTCAGATGCGGAGGTCGTTCCGTTTCCCACAGTCGCTCCCGTGCCGATCTGGGCCGTCGACGGGGCGATCCAAGCTGCAAATGCCAGCGTAAGCAATGTTGTCGTTATCTTCATTCCAATTGAATTTTATACATTATATATAAGAAAATCGGCATTCTGCGGCGATTGCCCGAAAACCGATCAGAAAAGCTCCAGCTGTCCCAATTCGTGATTGAACGTCAACCGGTGATAAGGAGTCACCCCGTAACGCCGCACGGCAAGACGGTGCTCGCGCGTGGGATAACCCTTGTTTTTCGCCCACCCGTATTGGGGATACTCCTCTGCCAGCCGTCGCATATACTCGTCGCGATGCGTCTTTGCCAGCACCGATGCCGCCGCGATATCGGCATACTTGCCGTCGCCCTTGACGATACATTGATAGGGGATGTCGAGCGTCGTGCGGAAACGATTGCCGTCGATGGCGAGAAATTCGGGCTGCGTACCCAGCTCCCCGACCGCCCGACACATTCCCTCGAACGAGGCGTTGAGGATATTGATTTCGTCGATCCGCTCGGGCGTGACGGCGGCAACGGCCCACGCTATGGCCTCGCGTTCGATGATCGGGCGGAGCCGGTCGCGGTTGCGCTCGCTCATCTGCTTCGAATCGTTGAGCAGCGGATCGTGAAAATCGGGCGGCAGAATCACCGCCGCAGCGAAGACTGCACCGGCCAAACATCCCCGGCCCGCCTCGTCGCAGCCGGCTTCGATCCGTTCGTATTGATAACAGGTTTCGAGCATCTTCCAATCGCCCCGCAGCTGGATCTCCGGTCGAACAAAGTTACGAATTATTTGCGACGATTCGCCATTTTTCGTTACTTTTGTCTGCATATGAAATTCGGCGATATCATCCGGCAACCGCTTCCCGTAGCGACTTTCACATTTCTCGTGGTAGTCGTCGCCGCCTTTGCGCGCGCATGGGTCACGCAACGGTTCGCCGGCGAAATTCCGGCCGTCAATGCCCCGCTGGGACACTATACCGCAGCATTCCGCCTATCGTGGCCGCTGCTGTCGGCAGCGGTGAGCATCGTCATGCTCTTCGCCGCCGGATTCCTCATCGGCCGCAATACCGTCCGCGCCGAACTCTACACGACGCGCTGTTTTCTGGCGATGCCGCTCTTCGGCGTCGTAAGCTGCGGCGTTCTGCTGAGCTACGATTTTCTGACGCAGAGTCTCACACTACTGCTCATGGCGCTCGCGTCGCGCAACTACTACAACAGTTTTCACCGTCATTACTGTTTCGACCGGATGTTCCGCGGATCGCTATACGTCGGGCTGATTCCGCTGATCTATGCCCCGGGCGTGGGGCTGTTGCTGCTGATTCCGCTCGTCATCCTGCTCTTCCGACGCACGCTGCGCGAAGCCGTCGTTGCCCTCGCAGGCGTTGTGCTGCCGTTATTTTTCGTCAGTTTCATCCATTGGGCCGTCGGCGGCGGATTCGACGAACCGGCGCGGCAGATCGCAGCCGCAGTCATGGCCGATTCGGGATACCACTTTTTCGGCGGAAACACACTCTTTTCGCTGATCGCATGGGGATTGATTCTTTTTCTGGTGATCTGCTCGGCCGCCAGTGTTCTGCTGGATGTTTATACGCTGCGGGCCAAACCGCGCAATATTCTTTTTTACAATTTATATGTCTTATGTGTCGTGGCCGGCATCTATTTTGTACCGGGTTCAACAGCGGTTACACTGACCCTCGCTGCGCCGGCTGCTGCTACGCTCATACCTGTCGTGCTGACTAAATTCAACAGCCCGGTCGCATCGATGTTCTATATGGTTCTTATTTTACTGAGCCTTATTCTCGGCATGATATAGGGAAATAAAAAGTCTCAATAATAGCAAATAATGATTTTTGTATCGTTTGGCGATACTTTTGTACAATTCTGAATTGTATAATACAATGTTTTGTTATACATTTGTCTTGCAAGCAAATGGAGAGCCTCTTTTTGTAGTTAGTAATTAAATTTAAATCTTATGGCAAATTACGAACGCCGTAGTTCCGGTTTACCGATGATTGTGAAATTCGTTGAACATTTTCATAACGGAGTTCAATCGCACACGTTATCCCGCTATGCTATCGGATATGTAGTACGCGGGACAAAGTACATCTATAACGGAGACAAACGGCAGACTATTTCAAAAGGGGACGTATTCTTCCTCGGAATCGGAACGCATTACACCGAAGAGGTACCTGACGAAAGCAACACTTTCGAACAGATACTTTTCTACTACCAACCGGCCGATCTGCACAAGATTCTGATGTATCTCAACCTCACCTACGGTCTGAATATCTCTTACCACCACGCCTGTCCCGAATGTCAAGGCGCCAACGCGGTCTCGACACCGGCATGGCAGCTGTTAAAGGGATTTTTCAGCAATACGGCCAACTACCTCCGCGGCGAAGGATTCCTACACGACGAAACGGCGGAAAACATCAAGATGACCGAATTGGTCTATCTGATCGTTTCGCACGACGAGTGCTGTCTGCGCAGCAAAATTCTCGGGAACATCGACACGGCGAAGGAGAATTTCGAGCAACTGATGTACGACCACATCTTCGACGATGTTTCGATCGACGAACTGGCTGCACTCTGCAACCGATCGCTCACCTCCTTCAAGAAAGAGTTCAAACGGGTATTTCTCATGCCGCCCCACCAATGGTTTATCCGTCAGCGGCTCATGCACGCCCGAATGTTGCTGATCTCGACCTCGAAATCCATTTCGCAGATCGGCAGCGAGTGCGCATTTCCCAACACGTCGCATTTCATCAAACTCTTCAAGAAGGAGTACGGAATGACACCGGCAAATTATCGCAGCCGGCATAACGCCGAGCTGAAGCCCGCTCCAGAAATCACGGTGGCGAAGGTCTGAGTCGGATGACACAGCGAAACGGCCGGAAATCGATGATTTCCGGCCGTTTCGCGTCCAAAAAAACGTTATAAACAGAGCATAAACGCCGGAATCCTGCGGGCGAAAAACGATTTACTTATAATTATAATCTTACTCGAATTTAAAAAAATTTAATACGAATTATTATAAAACAGCATATTAATCGATAAATTCATTACAAAATATTTGGATTATTGAAAAATCCTCTTTATTTTTGTATTACACAAAGCGGAAATCTCCGCATCTCATTAACCTAACTAACCTAACCAAGAAATCCCGAATCGCCCGATTCCGGGATTTCTCTCTTTTCAGGCCCTCCCCGAAAGAGGGGATTCGTCGAAAGGCACAACCGGCCTGCATTTCCGAAAACAACCGGCCGGAAAGAATGCATCTTTCCGGCCGGACGTACTATCAGACTGGGTTCAAATCAGTGTGCGTCGAGCCAATTCTCGCCCACGCCACACTCGGCGATCAGCTTCACCTTGAGCTTCGCCGCCCGCTCCATCGCCTCGGTAACGATTTCGCGCACGCGATCCAGCTCGCTGCGCAGCGTGTCGATCACCACTTCGTCGTGCACCTGCAAAATCATCTGCGAGCGAATTCCTTCGCGGCGGAACGCCTCGGCGATGTGCACCATCGCGATCTTCATGATGTCGGCCGCACTGCCCTGAATCGGGGCATTGACGGCATTGCGTTCGGCCAGCCCGCGCGCCACCGCGTTACGCGACGCAATGTCGTTCAGGTAGCGCCGCCGCCCGAAGATCGTCGTCACGTAGCCCACCTCGCGCGCCTTCTCCACCACATGCTCCATATACTCCTTCACCTTAGGGTAGGAGGCGAAATAGCCCTCTATGATCTCTTTGGCCTCCTTGCGCGGGATGTCGAGCCGCTGACTCAGCCCGAAGGCCGAAATGCCGTAGATGATGCCGAAATTGGCCGTCTTGGCCTTACGCCGTTCGTCGCCCGTCACGGCGTCGAGCGATTTTCCGAAGAGCCGCGCGGCGGTCGCAGCGTGAATGTCCTCGCCGTGCTCGAAGGCGGAAATCAGTGCCTCGTCGCCGCTCAGATGCGCCATCAGACGCAATTCGACCTGACTGTAATCGGCCGACAGCAGCACGTGGTCGGCATCCGACGGGATGAAGGCACGTCGGATGGGCCGGCCCAGCTCGTCGCGGATCGGAATGTTCTGTAAGTTGGGATTGGTCGACGAAAGACGTCCGGTAGCCGTCACGGCCTGATTGAACGAGGTGTGGATCTTCCCCGTGCGGCGGTTGACCAGCTGCGGCAGCGCCTCGACATAGGTCGAGAGGAGCTTCTTCACGCCGCGGTATTCAAGAATCAGGTCGATGATGCGATGCTTGTGGGCGAACGACTGCAAGTACTCCTCGTCGGTACAGAACTGCTTGGTGCGCGTCATCTTGGGTTTCTCGGCGATGCGCATCTTGGCGAAGAGCACCTCGCCCAGCTGCCGCGTGGAGTTGATGTTGAGCGATGCCTCGCCCGCTTCGCTGCGGATGTCGGCTTCGAGCTGCGCCATGCGGCGGTTCAACTCGACGGCATAGCGCGCCAACGCGTCGCTGTCGATGCGCACGCCGGCCATTTCGATGTCGGCCAGCACCTCGATCATCGGCTCCTCGATGTCGAAATAGAGATCGTGCAGCCCCGCCTCCTCGATCTGGGGAAGCAGCGCCAGCTTGAGCCTCAGCGTCACGTCGGCGTCCTCGGCCGCATACTCGGCCACACGCTCGACGCCCACCAGATCCATCGTCAGCTGACGCGGGCCGCGCCCGATAAGCGTCTCGATCTCGATAGGCTTGTAGTTGAGATATTTGGCCGCCAGCGCATTCATATTGTGGCGCGACTCGGGATCGAGCAGATAGTGGAGAATCATCGTATCGTACTTCGGTCCACGCACGGCAAGACCGATACGCCGCAGCACGATCAGGTCGAACTTGATGTTCTGGCCGATTTTGGCGATCGTCTCGTCCTCGAAGAGCGGACGCAGCAATTCGACATACTCCGGCGTCGTGCGCTCGTCGCAGGGCACGTACCACGCCTCGTGCGGCACGACGGCAAACGACATTCCGACGATACGGTCGTTATAGAGATCGAAACCGGTGGTCTCCGTATCGAAACAGAACTCCTTGTACCGCCGAATTTCGGCGATCATCGCCCGCAGCTCGTCGGCCGTGCGGACGATTCGGTAGTCGTGGGGCGTCGTCTGTGCGCTCTCCATCTCGGGTTCGGCGGGCATCGCATCCGTTTCACCAACGTTCTGCTCGACCGGAACGGACTCCGCAGCAGCGGGTGCCTCTTCCATCGGCGCAAAGAGATCGCCCTGTCCGACCAGCGCCGCCTTCTTCGCGGCGGCCGATTTGGCGCGCGCCATCTCGGCCAGTTGACGCTGCGGATCCTGCCGAGGCGCATCGGTCTCCTCCATCGGCGCCACATTTTGCAGGTCGCGCAGGAACATCGTGAAATCCAGCTCGGCGAAGAGCGCACGCAGTTCGTCCAGATTGGGCGGACACATCGTCAGCTCCTCGGGGCGGAATTCGATCGGCACATCCAGCCGGATCGTCGTGAGCGTCTTGGCCAGCAGCAATTTGTCGCCCCACGCAGCGATGCTCTCTCCCTGCTTGCCCTTGATCCGATCCACGTTGGCCAGAATATTTTCGACCGTACCCCACGTCTGTACCAGCTTGCAGGCGCCCTTCTCACCGATGCCCGGCACACCGGGGATATTGTCCGAAGCATCGCCCCACAAAGCCAGCACGTCGCGCACGAGCGTCGGATCGTCGAACCCGTAGTGTTCGCGGATGGCAGCACAGTCGACGATCTCGATGCCGTCGCCTTTCTGCTTGTAGAGTTTGCAGCACGCGCGCACGAGCTGCCCGTAATCCTTGTCGGGCGTTACCATAAAGACCTCGTATCCCTCGGCCGCCGCCTTCTGCGACAGGGTACCGATCACGTCGTCGGCCTCGAACCCCTCGACTTCGAGCACCGGCACGCACATCGCATCCAGAATCCGCTTGACGTAGGGGATCGAGAGGGTGATGTCCTCCGGCGTTGCGGGGCGGTTAGCCTTGTATTCGGAGTACAGTTCACGGCGGAAACTGCCGCCCTTAGGGTCGAAAGCGACGCCCAGCAGATCGGGGTTCTCGCGTTTGAGAATGTCGCGCAGGAACTTCACGAAGCCGAAAACGACCGACGTATTCATCCCCGTGCGGTTGCGCATCGGCCGCGTCAAAAACGCATAATAGTATTTGTAGATCAGTGCATAGGCATCGACCAGAAACAATTTCTTCATGAATATTCGATTTGTGACGCCGCCGTCCGGTCGAACGCAAGTTCGATCGATGGCCGGCACCGTTAGTAATTGTCGTCGGCGACCCACTCGGCATAAGAGGTGGCCGTTTCGTGGAGCCGGAGCGCATAGAGTTCCACCCCTTCGGGCAGCCGTCGGGCGATACGTACGGCGAAATCGGCGAGCATATTCTCGCACGTAGGCTGGTAATCGACCCGCACGACCCGTTCGAACCGAGCACCGAACGCCGCGCCGAGCGCTTCGTTGTCGGGCGTGCGGCGCATCACGAAAGCGTGGTCGAGGCGCTGCACCACCTCTTCGCTCACGATCTGCTTGAGCTGTCCGAAATCCATCACCATCCCCAGCTTGGGATTTCGCTCGTCACAGACCGGTACGCCCCGCACGGTCACGAAAAGCCGGTACGAATGGCCGTGGATTTCGCGGCACGCACCGTCGTAGCCTTCGAGCAGATGGGCAGCCTCGAACGAGAACTCCTTGGTAAGTCTTATCTTCGTCATTGCATTTCTCCTTTCATAAAGCGAGCCGGAATGAGAGATCATTTCGGCCCGTTCGATCGCATTGTCATCCCGAAACAAACGGGATCGTTCGTTTCGAACCTTTGCAACGTTCTGAGGTCAATCGTGCAGGCAGTCGACGTAAATCTGACGCTGGAACGCTTCGTTCAGCGAGATATAGGTCTGCGTAGTGGAGATGCCCGGAATGGCCAGAATCCGGTCGCACAGCGTAGTCATCAAATGTTCGTTGTCGACGCAGTAGAGCTTCACGAAAATATTGTACGCGCCCGTGATGAAATGGCACTCCACGATCTCGGGAATCTGCTTGAGCCGGTCGACGGTCTGCATGAGGATCGATACGTCCTGCAGGCGGATACCGATGTAGGCGCAGACATCGAAGCCGAGCATCTTGGGATCGACCACCAGACGGCTACCGAGAATCACGCCCGACTCGTCGAGCTTCTTGATGCGCTGGTGGATGGCGGCTCCCGAAATTCCGCATTTGCGGGCGATTTCCAGAAAGGGCATACGCGCATTAGTGATCAGATACTTGAGAATCTTCCGATCGATGGCGTCGATAACAACCTGTGACATAATTCCTCCTTTATTCTTATTTTAACACGTTCAGTTCCCTGCCCACCTTGACGAAGGCGGCGATGCAGCGGTCGAGTTGCTCGACGGTATGCCCCGCCGAGACCTGCACGCGGATGCGGGCCTGTCCTTTCGGTACGACGGGGTAGTAGAATCCCGTGACGAAAATGTCCTCCTCCTGCAGCCGTGCTGCGAAATCCTGCGACAGGGCAGCATCGTAGAGCATCACGGCGCAAATGGCCGACTGCGTGGGCTTGATATCGAATCCGGCGGACATCATCCCCTTGCGGAAATGCGCTACGTTGGCGACCAGCCGGTCGTGCAGTTCGTTGCTTTCGCCGAGCATCTTGAACAACTCGATTCCCGCGCCCACCACGGCGGGAGGCAGCGAGTTGGAGAAGAGATAGGGACGCGAACGCTGCCGCAGCATATCGATGATCTCCCGACGGCCCGTCGTGAAGCCGCCTACGGCGCCGCCGAAGGCTTTGCCCAGCGTACCGGTCAGAATATCGACCTCGCCCCGCAGGTCGTAAAGCTCCGTGATGCCGCGTCCCGTGGCACCCAGCACACCGGCCGAGTGGCACTCGTCGACCATCACCAGCGCATCGTACTGCCGTGCCAGACGGCAGATTTCATCGAGCGGGGCGGCATTGCCGTCCATCGAGAAGACCCCGTCCGTGCAGATCACGCGGAAACGCTGCGCCTGCGCGCGTTTCAGGCAATCCTCCAGCGCCTCCATATCGGCGTTGGCATATCGGTAGCGCACGGCCTTCGAGAGCCGCACGCCGTCGATGATCGAGGCATGGTTCAACGCATCCGAAATGATGGCGTCCTGCTCCGTGAAGAGCGGTTCGAAGACGCCGCCGTTGGCGTCGAAGCAGGCGGCGTAGAGAATCGTATCCTCCGTACCGAAATAATCGGCGATGGCATGCTCCAGCTCCTTGTGGATATCCTGACAGCCGCAGATGAACCGCACCGACGACATCCCGAAACCCCGTTCGTCCATGGCCCGTTTAGCCGCTTCGATCAAACGCTTGTTGTCCGAAAGTCCCAGATAGTTGTTGGCACAGAAATTCAGCACGGAGCGGCCGGCCACTTCAATCTCAGCACGCTGCGCAGAGGCGATTACCCGTTCGGTCTTATACAGTCCCGCAGCCTTAATATCAGCGAGTTCCTGTTGAAGGTATTCCTTGATATTCCCGTACATCGATTAAAAGTTTTAAGATTTCACAGAAGAAATCTTATGATCTGAAAGCAAAGGTAAAAATTTAAAATGAAAAAAGACTTTTTTCAAACCGGTTTTTTGTTCTGATTCGCAAAAAAAATGTGCAGAAAGGAGTCTATTCGGTGGAAATTATATTTTTTAAACCGATACCGACATTTATTTACAACCGGATCATCGATGATTTCTGCAACGGATTTCTGCTCTCTTTCACGGAATTGGCAAGTGTACATCCGAACTCTTCATCGTTCTTTTCAGCCGCACAAAGCGGATTCGACGGACGTGCGTCCGGCCGTTTCGAAGATACGCTATTATCGCTGCTGCATTCTTCCATTTTTTCGAAAAAAATCGGCGGAAGGAAAATCCTCCCGCCGATCGAACTTCGCGCACCCGACCGATTACTTCGCCGACGGCTTACCGTCGCCAACGAGCGTCATTTCGCGTACCAGATAGTCCGCACCGGCGAACTTGTCGATGATGAACAACACATAGCGGATATCGACCGAAATAGTGCGTTGCAGCGCCGGTTCAAAGGCAACGTCGCCCGACATCGCCTCCCAATTGCCGTCGAAGGCCAGTCCCAGCAACTCGCCCCGTCCGTTCAGGATCGGCGAACCGGAGTTGCCGCCCGTAATATCGAGATTGGCCAAAAAGGCTACCGGCAGCTCGCCCTGCTCGTTGGCATAGGCACCGAAATCCTGCGCGGTGTATAGCTCCTTGAGTTTTTCGGGAACGGTGAACTCCGTCGGATTCTTCGGATCCTCCTTCTCCATGACACCCCGAAGCGTCGTGTAGTAATGGTAGGTCACACCGTCGGCCGGATCGTAGGGGAGCACCTGCCCGTAGGTAAGACGGATGGTAAAATTGGCGTCCGAAGCCCACGCCCGATCGGGCTGCTGCAACATCAGACCCTTGATATAGAGACGATGGCCGTCGGCATATTTCCGGTTCGATTCCTTCTGCGCCTCCTGCAATTCGAGCATCTTGCCGATCACCGATACGGTCAGCATCGATGCCGGATCGTTATCGAGTCGCTCCCGCGAAAAATGATCCACGAAATCCAATGCCCGCGCCTCGTCGGCGAAAACCGAATTGTCGTAGAGGTAATCGACCGCAACGTCCAGATCGTCGAACTGCCCCTGTGCCGCAACGAATACGTCGGGCAGCTCCTTGACATTCTCCAGCACCAGTTCGAACATGCGGCGTGCGATGCGGCGGTCGGTCGCCGGACTGTAATCCTTGTAGAAACTGCGCAGCTTGGCCTTGAGCGCTTCGGGATCTTCGAGTTTCTTGCCCTTCTTGCCTACCGCCGCGATCACGTATGCCGCAGGTGTCATGATCTCCACCGAACGCTGCAACGCTTCGTTGAGGTATTGCTGCGCGGCGTAGGCCGCGTTGCTCTCGGCAACGGCGTCGCGGACCATCCCCAGCGCTTCGTCGTAACGTTCGCCGTCCACGCTGTTGGACTCCGCCCACTGCTGGAAAGCACGCTCCTGCGCCTGCTTCTTCCCTTTCACGTCGAGCCGTTCGATACCGCGCGACATCCCCATCGCATTCTTCCAGTAGTTCGACGACTGTGCATATTTCGACGCATACTGGATGCGCACCTTGTCGCTGGCAAGCATATCTTCGGCCAGAATCTTCTGCCGCTCGCCGCGGATAAAGATCCGCTGGGGATTGGTGATCGCGAGCATCCGGTCGATCTCATACGAAGTCATATAACGCTGCGTCGATCCCGGGAAACCCATAATCATGGCAAAGTCGCCCTCGTCGTACCCGTCGAGCGAAATTTTGAGATATTCGTCGGCCTTGTAGGGAACGTTCTTCGTCGAATACTCGGCCGGACGGTTGTCCTTGCCCGCATAGATGCGGAACATCGAGAAGTCGCCCGTATGACGCGGCCACATCCAGTTGTCGGTATCGCCGCCGAACTTGCCGATCGAATTGGGCGGCGTACCCACCAGACGGATATCCTTATAGACCTCCATCGCAAAGGCGAAATACTGATTTCCGCCGAAGAAGGGCTTGACGACGATCTCCATATCGGGATACTCCTTCCCGAAGCGTTTTTTCACCTCCGCGACCTGTTTCTTTACCAGCTCGCTGCGCTCTCCGCCCATCGCGGTCGACGGTACGGCTCCCAGCACACCGTCCGTCACGTCGGCGATATGACGGACAAAACGCACCTCCAATCCGGGCGCTGGCAGCTCCTCGGCGCGCGAACGAGCCCAGAAACCGTTTTTCAGAAAATCGTGCTCGACCGACGACAACGACTGAATGGCCCCGTAGCCGCAGTGATGGTTCGTCAGCAGCAGCCCTTCGGGCGAAACCACCTCCCCCGTACACCCTGCGCCGAAGACCACGATGGCGTCCTTCAACGAAGAATGATCCGCGGCGTAAATAGCCGCAGCCGAGAGCTTGCACCCCTTGGCCTGCATATCGGCGATATTCATCTTCTGAAGATAGGGCAGCAGCCACATTCCCTCGTCGGCGGCCGCCGTCGCGGCGAAGAGCGCCGCGAACAAAAGCATCGAAATTTTTTTCATAGGTATTTATCTATCATTTATTTTTCTCTGTCAGATCCGCAGACGGCGAAAGCGCCCGAAACCGACATGCGGCCGCCGCACCGCACGTCAACCGATCTCGATCATGCGGCGGATCGAACGCTCGGCGGCACGCCGCAGCTCTTCGTCGATCACCACCTCGGGCGACTCGTTTTCCAGACAGGCGGCGATCTTCTCGAGCGTCACCATCTTCATATACGAACAGTTGTTGCATCCGCACGTCTCGTCGTCGGGGGGCGCCGGAATGAACCGCTTGCTCGGGTAACGGCGCTGCATCTCCGAGAGGATTCCCGCTTCGGTGACGACGATGAATTCGTCGGCATCGCTGCGGCCGCAATAGTCGAGAATCGCCGCCGTGGAACCCACGAAATCGGCCACCGCCGTAATATAAGCGCGGCATTCGGGGTGGACGACGACCTTGGCTGCGGGGTGCTGCTCGCGTAGTTTGAGCAGCTTTTCGAGCGAAAATTCCTCATGCACATGACAGGCGCCGTCCCACAGCACCATATTCGTCCGTCCCGAAAGTTTCTGGACATAGGCTCCCAGATTGCGGTCGGGAGCGAAGAGAATCGGCTGCTCGGCCGGAATCGACTCGACGACCTTCAGTGCATTGGACGACGTGCAGCAGATATCGGTCTGCGCCTTGATCTCTACCGACGTATTGACATATGAGACCACCGTATGGTCGGGATAACGGGCACGGAACCGGCGGAACGCTTCGGCTCCACAGCTGTCGGCCAGCGAGCAGCTCGCCTCGGGCACTGGAATCAGCACCTTTTTGTCGGGACAGAGCACTTTGGCCGTTTCAGCCATGAAACGCACGCCCGCGAAGAGGATCACGTCGGCCTCGACCTTCTTCGCCTCGATCGACAGCGCGAGCGAGTCGCCCAAAAAATCGGCGACGGACTGTACCTCGGGCAGCGTATAGTAGTGGGCGAGGATTACGGCGCGCTTACGGCGTTTGAGTTCTTCGATGCGGGAAAGGAGGTTATCGACCATCTTTTGTTTTTATTTTTTAATTCAATTTAAATTTAATAAGAAAAAGAAAACAAATAATGCCTATTGACAATGTCGATAAGTTTTTTACGAAAAAAGTTATGCCGGTCCCTTCATCTGAATTGTTGATTATTGTTTTTTGAATATTATTTCATTTTATTGTTTTCCAAGTAAGTAAGTAGAAATATTCAAACTAATCAACAATTGTCCGTAACTCTTTTCAACATCTCGACAGCCGTTTTTTCTCAACATTTCTTCCTCTTTCGACCGGAGAAAGGAGGCAACAACTTTTCAAAACTTTTTCTTGTTTTTTCGAAAATTTCGTACACGCGGCATCCGGTGCTATTTTGCAACTTTTCGACCCTGTAAGTTGTTACGAGTTATTGTGGAATTGTCCACAACTTCTCAACAGGTTTTCGCTATGTTTTCAACAACTTTTTCGGCGATCGAACGGTAGTAGGATTCCACTGCGGAGTCGGTTCCGACGGCCGGCCGTCCGTCCTCTGATCCCTCCATAACGGATTGAATGATCGGAATATCACCCAGAAAAGGTACATCGTTCTCTTCGGCAAAAGCGCGTGCACCGCCCTGTCCGAAGAGATAGTAACGGTTCTCGGGCAACTCCTTAGGGGTGAACCACGCCATGTTTTCGATGATGCCTACTACGGGGATATCGATCTTCTCGGCACGGAACATCTCTACGCCGCGCCGCACGTCGGCGACGGCCACCTGCTGCGGGGTGGAGACGATCACGGCTCCCGTGATCTTCAATTCCGATAGGACGGCCAGATGCACGCCGCCCGTGCCCGGGGGCAGGTCAATCAGCAGAAAGTCCAACCCTCCCCATTTGGTCTGGTGGATCATCTGGCGCAGGGCATTGGTCGCCATCGCATCGCGCCAGATCAGCGCGTCGGAGGGTTTGATGAAGAACCCGATCGACATCAGTTTGATTCCCATCGCATCGGCCGGCAGGATGCAATCCTCGCCGTCGATCCGTTCGGCATCGGGGAGATACTCCTCCACGCCGAACATTTTGGGCTGCGAAGGTCCGTAGATATCCGCATCGAGAATTCCCACGCGATAGCCCATATTGCGTAGCGTGAGCGCCAGATTGGCCGTGACGGTCGACTTGCCGACGCCGCCTTTACCAGAGGCGACGGCAAGCACTTTCCCGATGCCTCCCGTGAAGGTATGCTGTGCGGCCGGTTGCGGCGATCGCGGCGCAGCCTCTTTGACAATGACGGTGATATGCTCTTTGTCGAGGGAAAACTCTCCGGCGATCGCCTCCTCGACTTGGCGTTTGATCTTCACAGAGAAGGGGTCGCGCGCCTTTTCGAATTGCAGCGTGACGCTCATGCGGCCTTCGCCTGCGTCGATACGCTCCACGATGCCGCTCTCGACGATATTCCGCCCGCTTTCGGGGTGGACGATACCTGTGAGCAGCGCTTTGATTCTTTGCTCCATAACCTATCTTTAATAATACCCAACAAAGGTAACGATATTTTCCGAGATACCGGTATATGCGATCGTCGGAAAAAATTCGTATTTTTGGAGAAAATCGGAAGAGTATGAATGTCGAGGAGTTCAGAGACTATTGTCTGTCGCTGCCGGGGGTGACCGAGAAAATGCCTTTTTCGGCGGTGAACGACCCTTACAGCCGCGATGTACTCTGTTTCTATGTCGGTAGCAAATGGTTTTGCTACGTCAATATCGTGGTGTTCGACCGCTGCTGTCTCAAGTCTACGCCCGAAGAGGCGGCGGAACTCCGCCGGCAATACGAGAGCGTACGTCCGGCATGGCACATGAACAAGCGGATGTGGAGCGACGTCTATTTCGCCGGCGACGTGCCCGATGAAAAGATCTGCGAGCTGGTCGAAAACTCCTACCGGCTGGTACGGCAGTCTCTTCCCGGAAGGGAGCGGGCGGCACTGTCGTAGATAGAGGAGGCCGAGAAGACGTTTCCGACGGGTCGGAATGGATTGTTTCCGCTATTTTCGAGAATTTACGATCTCTTTGCGTATATTTGTTCGTCGGAAAGTCGCAATGTCCGAAACGGTTAGGAATAAATACACTAAAAAACAGTTGAAATATGAATTTTTCGAAGACCTTTCTGGCCGGTTTACTGGCCTTCATCGTAGGCAATATTCTCATTGCCATGTTATGGAGTCTCTTCGTAATGGGACTTGTCGGAGCGCTCTCGGTTACGACGAGTATCGAGAAGAACTCGATTCTCAAGATCGATCTCTCGGAGAATATCGTCGAGACGCCGCCTGCCGATCCTTTCGCCGGCATCGACTTCCGCACGATGACCTCTACGCCGCACGTGACTTTGTTCAATGCCCTTCGGGCCATCGACGCTGCGAAGGGCGATCCCCGCATCAAAGGTATTTATATCCGCCCCAACGGGCAGGGAACGGTTTCGATGGCCGCATTGGAGGAGCTGCGTGCCGCCATTGACGACTTCAGGCTTCAGAGCGGGAAATTCGTACTGGCTTACGACGAAATCTACGGACAGGGAGGTTATTACCTTGCATCGGTAGCCGATGCGCTCTACATTCAGCCGCAGGGGATGCTCGACTGGCACGGGATGGCATATAATATCATGTTTTTCAAGGGACTGCTCGACAAACTCGACATCAAGGCCGAGGTCTTCCGTCCCACGGCCTGCAAGTACAAGAGCGCTGTGGAGCCTTATATCCTAACGAAGATGTCCGACGCCAACCGCGAGCAGATGTCGGCGCTGGTCCGTTCGATCTGGGATGCTTTCGTGGGAGATGTCTCCGCATCGCGTAACCTGACGCCGGAGCAGCTGAACGACTACGCCGACAACCTCTCGGCGACCTTGGCCGACGAGGCCGTGGAGAAGAAGATGGTCGACGGTGCGATCTACGAAGACCAGATGAACGATCTCTTCGCCGAGGCGGGGGTCGAAACGAACGCCGACGGGGAGTATAACTTCGTTTCGCTCGGCACCTACGCTTCGCAGGTAGGTCCCGACGTGCAGCACATCGGATCGGACCGCGTAGCGGTGCTCTATGCCGAGGGCCAGATCGTCGACGGCGAGGGCTACGACGCCATTTACGGCAATACGCTGGCCGAAAAAATCCGGCAGCTGCGGCAGGACGACGTCGTGAAAGCGGTCGTCGTGCGGGTGAATTCGCCCGGCGGCAGCGCCATTGCGTCGGATGTCATCTGGCGCGAGATGGAGCTGCTCAAGGCTGAGAAACCGGTGATCGTCTCGATGGGAGCCTATGCCGCAAGCGGCGGATACTACATCTCCTGTCCTGCCGACGCCATCGTGGCCGACCGGTTTACATTGACCGGATCGATCGGAGTGTTCGGCATGATGCTCGACGTGGGCGACGCGATGAAGCAGAAACTGGGTATTACCGTCGACGGTGTGAAGAGCAACCGTTCGGCCGATTTGGGTCCGTTCCGGGCGTTGACTCCGATTGAGCGGGCCGTGATGATAAAAGGAGTAGACCGGGTCTATGAGACTTTTACGAATCTCGTTGCCGAAGGGCGCAATCTGCCCGTCGAGAAGGTGCTGGATATCGCCGGCGGCCGCGTATGGAGCGGTGCCGACGCTCTCGAGATAGGCTTGATCGACTCCTACGGCGGTCTGAAGAGCGCCATCGCCCTTGCAGTCGACAAGGCCGGTTTGGGCGAGGATTACCTCGTCGAGGAGGTGCGCGAAGCGCCGCAGGGGCTGGCCGCTATTTTGGCGGCCCTCAACGCACAGGTAGAAGCGCATGTCGAGCATTCGGCGCTCTTCGATCTCTACGACGAGTACCGAGACGTTCGCCGCGCACTTTCGCAGCAGGGTATTCTGACCTATTGTCCTTACGTCTTCTCATTCGAATAGAGTCAGTCTGGAATAAAGGCGCCCCCGAAACAGCAAGGTTTCGGGGGCGCTCTTTTGAAGGGACGCTATTTCAGGGGCAGGAAAGCCCGGAAGCCCATCGTCGTACTGTAATAGTTGTAAATGACGGCATCACGGGCGAACGTACATCCGTATATGGCATACGTTTGCCATAGACCGCCGCGTACCGAACGGGTCTGTTCGCCGTAATAGCTGTCGGCGGCACTCATGTCGTTGCAACGCGGATCGAGCGAACCTCCGTATGGAAAGTCTTTCGAGGTGAACCAGTCGGCGCATAGCTCCGAGACGTTGCCGCTCATGTCGTATAACCCCAGATAATTGGGTTTGAGTTTGGCAACGGGATGCGTACCGCCGTTATGGCTGCCGCTGGAGGTCATCGTGTTGGGATCGTCGCCGTTTCCGACATACATACCCAGACACGAACTGCCCTCCGAGTCGCAATTGCCGCAGTACCACATCAATTCGTCAGGATCGTTGCCGCCGGCGAGCAGATGGTTGATCCAGTCCGCATTCCATTCGCTGCCCGTGGCGGCATACTCCCATTGGGCTTCGGAAGGAAGATAGAAATTCGTATCGGTGTCGGGATACCCCAGAATTTTCGAAGCCGTATACCAGCAGTACGCCGCTGCGCCGAGATACGTTACGCCGATCATCGGATAGTCGGCATAACTTCCGTCGACGGTCGTCTTGCCGTCCGCCGAAAGGATCGGGCCGCTCATGGGAACCCATTTTCCACCCTTTTGTTCGATCAGCATGACGTCGGGGGCTTCCATTGCCAGCCAAGCGTTGAGTTGATATTCGCCGGGTTTTCGTGCGTTGAGGAAATCGCAGTACTGCTGGTTGGTCACTTCGGTGCGACCGATCCAGAAGGAGTTGACCTTGTAATCCTTGTCGAGAATCTGCTGCGGAGTCATCCCATCCACATCGAGTCCGCAGATATTGAGCGAGCCGCCCGGCACGTAGACCATCGGAATATGGGTATTGACTGCCGAAAGTCCGTTCACTTCGGCTGTATAGGAGGAGGCGACCTCGAAGTTCAATCCCTTCGATTTGGTCATCGTGTAGGTGACGGGAGTGCCGTCGGCCTTCTCGGCCGAGACGTAGAAGGTCACCTTCTTCGCCGACAGATCGATCGGAAGCATCATCATGTGCGCCGTGACGATCTGTCCGGCGGCAACCGCTCCGTTCGTGAATCCGAGCGACAGGCAGCGTGAGGCGGTTCCCCAGCCTTTGGCGGCGGGCGATGCGGCCGTCAGGTCGACGACGCCCTTGTCATAGAGAACGTCCCGTTCGGTGGTCATCGTCAAAAAACGTACCGTGGCGGCTTCGGGCAGCGAGAACTCGAAGCTCATCTTGACGGCCAAGTAGCTGAACTGCAATTGGGCTTTGCCTTCGGTGAGCGTGACGGGTTTCGACGCCATATAGGCGTAACGGCCCAGATGCGCCTCGGCGTTGGCCCCGAAGCCGTCCTGCATCTGTCCGTTGAAGCCGATCTTGGCGGCAGTAGGTACGATTGCGATCGTGTCGGGTACGTAGGGGGCGAGGACGAAGAGCCGGTCGCCCGCTTCGTAGCCGATTTTGCCTGCGAAACTACCCTCGGCCGAGCCGGCGCCGGCGGTCAGGGTGAACTTCGCCGGAGCGGTCGACGTGGCGTTGAAAACGCTGATCGAATCCTGTTCGCTCCATACGGCCTGATCGCCCGAGATCGCTACGCGCGACCCCGAGGTCGTCTTGGTCGTGGGGTGTACGCCGAAGAGCATGACTTCGGGAGCAGCGTCTTCCGTCGGGACTCCGTCGCCGGCGAGGTCGACCGAATCCTTGCTGCACGCGCTCAAAAAAAGTGCGCCCGCAGCTAAATAACATATATAATTCTTTTTCATAATCATTGTCCGAATTTAAGGGGTTACCATCTGCCGCCGGGTTTCCATTGGCCTAACTGTCCGCCCGCCGAAGCGTCGATTTCGGGCTTGATGTCGGGGTCGGGATCTTCTTCCCCTCCGAGGTTCGTGAAGGAGATCGCGCCGGTATAGGTTCCCGAGATCACATGCGGGGTATCTTCGTTGTCGTCGACGAACTGGTAGGTGACGGTATAGGTGTTTTCGTCGCGCGCGATCACGACCTGTCCGCTCCTAAAGGGCGCCATGCCACCCAGTTGGGTTTCGCCGCCGATGTTTGCCAGCAGGCGGTACCAGCTTCCGCCGAAGACGAGGTCTCCCGTATCGTCCTTGCTCAGATACCCCGGGATGACGGTTCCTTTTTCGAAATCCGAAATGCCGATCTTGTCGATCTCCTTCTCGATGACGGTGTAGGTTCCTTCGATGTCGCCCTTTTTCTGTGTTTCGGGATCGACGTTGAGCATCAGCATCATATTGTCGATCTTCGACTGCGCAAGATCGCCGTAGAAGTTCAGTTGCAGTGCGCTGACGCCGATGGAGACGTCCTTATATTTATAGAAGGTTCCGCTCGCCTGCGTCAGCGAGGGCTGAACGCTCTGCTCGAGCGTCGAGAGGTGTTTGATCGTGTCGTCGTAGAAGGTGACCGGCCCGCTGTACCGAGCGCGATAGGTCGAATTGTCGTCCATCGTGAGACTCAGGTCGATCGTGTAATTGTTACCCGACCGCGCGATCGTCACGCTGCCGCCGGTTGTGTAGCGGCGTGCGGTGACGGTGCCCGATGCGTCGTAGTCCCAGATGTAACTCACCTCGTCCGAATTGAAGGTGTAACGCTGCGTGGGCGTAAGCGTATAGCTGGGAGAGTAATTTTCCGCAACCACCTCTTCGACCCGTTCGAAGGTCGTGGCGGGGATGTTCAGATCGATCTGGAGGATCTTGCCCGGATAGGTCAGTGCTCCGTTTTGGATGGGCATATCGGTCATAACGATATAGAGTTCGTTGAGCGTTCCGGCCGTATCCCAGTAATCGCCCGTCCAGTAGGCTTCGGCATGTGTCAGCGTGACCACATCGCTCGGATCGGCCTTTGCGGCTTGTGTCACGGGGATGGTGACCGGATCGACGCCCTCGCCCGAGACGACGATCGTCGTATTGAGCGGGGATGTCGTGGTATTGGGGTCGGCCTTGACCTGCACGGTGGCGTTGCCGTCGCCGCTGCCGCCCGTGACGGTCAGCCAGCTGTCGACGGGCACGGCCGTCCAAGAGACGTTTTCGGCCGTTACGGTCAGTTCGAGCGTTTCGCCGTCGGCCTTGAACGACAGCGATTCGGGTGCGACTTTCAATGTCGGCGCGGGAGCGGGAGGTTCGGGATTCGGATCGTCCGGCGTGTCGACAGTATTACTGTCGCTGCACGCTCCCAAAAAGAGGGATAGCATGAGCACTACCCTCGGAAAGAAAGATTTCAGACTCATAGATCGGGATTTTTTATATTCGGACGGATGCACAGCATACATTCTTCCGAAACGATTGATTATTTGTTGGAGAGAATTTGTTTGTTTTCAACGGCCGGTTCTGCCGGCGGTCTATCGGCCCCCGCGAAACGGAACGGCCGCCGTTATCCGGCTGGGGATTGTGCTGCCGTCGCAGGTAGGGGAACCGCCGGCGGATTTCCTTGGATTGTCGTAAGTCTCGTGGCAAAACCGAGCGAAAGGGAACGGATGCATAGAACCCGTCCTTTCCGCTGTTCCGAAAAGCACAGCAAATTTTGCATATGATGTATGAGAGTTATGATGGGCAATCGGATGTATCTTCATCCTGCCCCAAAAATAAGAAAAATTTTCCAAAGAAAAGGGATTATTTACTATAAATCAGCCATGAATATTTAATTTATAGCTAATAATTTTATATTAGAGCGGGTCTTTTAATTACTTTTTAAAAGTAGAATCCAAAAATCATTTTGTCGACCGGATAAATTTTCCGGCCATTGCATTATAATGTGTAAAACGAATTCTCTATTCGATTCGGATAAAAATAATACGCCCCGACCCATAGGGGCCGGGGCGCGCTGCGTCCGAAAGCCGGTGCGCTATCGCGGGTCGTCATGGTGTCGCATCATGCGGTCTCCGGAGCCTTTCATCCGGTTATCGCCCTCTTTTCGGTGCTGGCTGCGCATCATCTGCTGTTTGAGATTGTGCTCGTCCGAATCGAAGAGCAGTTCCGTCTGATCGGCGAGCCGTACCGAAATACCGTCGCGTTCGAGTCCGATGTCGGTAATGGTCTGGCCCGGATACTTGCTTTTCACATAGTCGGCGACCTGCTGCGGGATGAGCGTCATCGGGATGCCGTCGGCGCTCTCGATGTCGGTCCATGCGCCGTCGCGAGAGAACATGATTTCGTCGCCGTTGTTCAATCGCACCTTATAGGCGAAAAGGCGAGCCGAGGGGTCGAAGCGGATGCGTTCGACGCGGTCCTGTGCGTAGAAGTCGCGGATGAACGCCTGTGCGGCGCCGGGCAGCGCGTCGAATTTTACCGTGCGGTTTTCGACCATCCGCTCTTTCATGGGCGGTCTGTCGCCGCGGTTGTCGTCGTCGGGGGCGGTTGTCGCCGCTGTTGCGGTCGCGGTGAGGGTAAAGAGCACGGCGGCCGCCAGAATCCAGTTTTTCATAGTCGTATGATTTTAAGGCTTTGACCGCTACCGTTCAAATACCGCACCAAAAGCAGACGGGACGATGCGCAGTGCACCGCCCCGTCGTCGGGATGAATCTCCGTATCTATTTCACGAACCGGCTGAAGAACCGCCAGATCTCTTCGGACGTATCCATATCCTTTTCGGCCCAGCTGTGGCCGCCGCCGATGACCTCGTAGAGCCAGACCTCGTTGCCGCCGATGCCGTCGACGAAGCGGTGCGCCACCACGGGGTTCCGGCGTACCTCCAGCGTATCGGTCTGTTCGCGGGTGCAGCGGTTTGCGGCGACCCAATAGCCGACCGCGATCGGAACGGGCAGATAGGCTCCCCAGCCGCCCTTGTTCTCCAGATCACCCTCCCACGCCGACGTGCGGTCCTGCGTGCCGTGAATCTCGAAGAGCGGAATCGGCGCGGGAGCATCGTATTTGCGATAGGTCCACTCCAGCGTCAGCCCCGAGATCGGGGCGACGGCGGCGAAGACGTCGGGACGGGTGTAGGCCAGCAGATAACACATCTCGCCGCCGTTCGACATGCCGGTGCAGAAGGTATTTTTCTTGCTGAGACGATGCTTTTTCTGCAACTGATCGGCCAGTTTGCACAGGAACGAGACGTCGTCGATGGTCATATCCGCCTGAAACGGATAGCCGACGTTCCAGCAGGTTTTTCCCCGACCGTCCTTCTCACCCTGCGGGTAGCAGACGGCGAAGCCGTGCCGGTCGGCCGCCTCGTTCAACCCGTGCTGGTCGAGATTGAAATTGCCTCCGTAGCCGTGCAGCACGAAGACGAGCGGCGCATCGTTGGGCAGCTGCTCCGGCAGATAGAGACGGTAGGTGCGTTTCAAGCCGTCGACGGTGCAGGTTTGAACGGTCGGTTCGGAAGGGCTTCCGAAGGTCGGAAGGGCATACAGCATCATCAGCAGGATGCCGAAGGAGTGAAAGCATTTCATTTCGGATCGATTTAGGTTGTGTAAAATTACGAATTCTTTTCGAAAAAGCGACTCTCGAATCCCTATAATCATCGTCGCGGCGTTTCTTCCTGAAGGTCCTCTCTCGATCCGATAAAAAAGCCCCGAAAGTCTCCACAGAAACTTTCGGGGCGATTATCGTCGGGATATTCCGCTTACCAGATGATTACACGTTCCTCGGCAGGCATATACATCGCGCCGTCGGTGATCGAGAAGGCGTCGTAGAAATCCTGCAGGTTGCGCAGCGTAGCGTCGACACGCCACTTGCCCAGCGAGTGCACGTCGATCTTCGTGAGGCGTGCGATCTCCTCGTCGCGGATGTTCTGCGCCCAGAGCTGTGCATAAGCCAGATAGAAGCGCTGTTCGGGCGTGAAGCCGTCGATCGGCGCGGGCTGCTCCTTTCCTTCGAGCGAGTTGTGGTAGGCCGTGTAGGCTACGCGCAGACCGCCCTGATCGGCGATGTTTTCGCCCAGCGAGAGGGCGCCGTTGGCGAAGACGGCCGGTTGGTCGTCCTTGGCGGGCAGCACCTCGATGGCGTTGAACTGACCGACCAGAATATCGGTCTTGGCCTTGAATGCGGCGGCATCTTCCTCTGACCACCAGTTGTTCATATTGCCGTCTTTGTCGAAGTTGCGGCCCTGATCGTCGAATCCGTGCGTCATCTCGTGACCGATCACCACGCCGATCGCGCCGTAGTTGACCGCGTCGTCGGCGTCAGGGTTATAGAACGGCGGCTGAAGAATGGCCGCGGGGAAGCAGATTTCGTTGGTCGTGGGGTTGTAGTAGGCGTTGACCGTCTGCGGCGACATGAGCCACTCCTCCTTGTCCACCGGCTTGCCGAACTTGCGCAGGTTGTCGAGCGTGCCCCACAGACTTGCGGCCTTGATATTCTGCCAGTAGCTTTGGGCCGGATCGATCGTGAGCGTCGAATAGTCCTTCCACTTGTCGGGATAGCCGATCTTGACATGGAACGAACCCAGCTTCTCCTGTGCCTTGGCCTTCGTGGCCTCCGACATCCAGTCGAGCGCTGCGATATGCTCGCCGAGTGCCGTTTGCAGGTTCTCGACCAGCTTGAGCATCCGCTCCTTCTCCTTGGCGGGAAAGTATTTGGCGACGTACATCTCGCCGACGGCTTCGCCCAGCACCGAGTTGGGGATCGCCATGGCGCGCTTCCAGCGGGGACGCTGCTCCTCCTTGCCGGCCATCTGACGGCCGAAGAAATCGAACGAGGCGGCGTAGAAGTCGTCGTTCAGGAAGGAAGCGGCACTGGTGAGGTATTGCGCGGCCAGATAGTAGCGCAGCGTCTCGATTGGAGTCTGCTTGACGAGTTTGTTCATCCCCTCGAAGAAGCTCGGCTGTCCTACGATGGCGCGGTCGACTCCCTCGACCTGTACCTTGCCCAGTTCACCGAAGAGCACCTCCCAGTCGATGGCGTCGTACTTTTTCTTGAGATCGGCGACGCTCATCGGATTGTAGCTGCGGGCGATGTCGCGCAGTTCGACGTTCGACCACGAGGCGCGGGCCAGTTCGGTCTCGAACGCCACGACATCCGCTGCGGCCTTTGCGGCAACGGCCTCGTCGGTGCCTGACAGCACGAAGAATTTGGTGAGCAGCTCTTCGTAGCCCTTCTTCAGGGCGGCATTCGATTCCTCGAGATAGTAGTCGCGGTTGCCCATGCCCAGACCGCTTTGCTCCAGATAGAAGGCGTTGGTGTTGCTGTCCATCAGGTCGGCCATCACGCCGAAGGAGAAGAGCGGGTTGCCTACGTTGAGCATCATGCCCGTGAGGGCTTTGGTCAGTGCAGGTCCCTTCTCGACCTGCATGATCTCGGCCAGATCGGCGGTGACCGGTTCGGCACCCTCCTTGTTCAGGCGTACCGAGTCGAGTCCCATTTTATAGAGGTCCGAAATCTTCTGGTCGACCGAACCCGGCGCAGCCTGAAGCTTGGTCATCTCCTGAAAGAGTTCGTTGATGCGTACCTCGTTGTTCTCGCGCAGCACGTCGAACGAGCCGTAGCGCGAGAATTCGGGTTTCAGCGGGTTCTTGACCTGCCATCCGCCCGTGGCGTACTGATAGAAATCTTCGTTCGGGGCGACTGCCAGATCGAAATTCGACGGGTCGATGGCCGGAACTTTGGCTGTTTTGTTGTTGCAACTCATCATACAGGCTAACGTTGCAAAAAGAATGACTGTTTTCATCGGTTTCTTTGTTTGTTTAACACGAAAGAGCCGCCTTCGACAGAAGGACAGCTCTTTCGGTGGTCAGCGTTTACGCCACATTATTTTTTGCAGATAGCGGCAACGCCCGGAAGTTCCTTGCCCTCGATGGCTTCCAGCAGCGCACCGCCGCCGGTCGAGATGTAGGAAACCTTGTCGGCCATGCCGAACTTGTTGATGCAGGCTACCGAGTCGCCGCCGCCGATGAGCGAGAAGGCTCCCTTGGCCGTCGCTTCGGCGATCGCTTCGGCGATGGCACGCGATCCGTCGGCGAACTTGTCGAACTCGAATACGCCGGCAGGGCCGTTCCACAGGATGGTCTTGGCGTCCTTGATCACCGCGGCGAACGCCTTGCGGGATTCGGGACCGGCATCCATGCCTTCCCAGCCGTCGGGGATGTCGTTGACCGAACAAATCTGCGTGTGGGCGTCGTTCGAGAAGGCGTCGGCTGCCACGCAGTCGGTCCCCAGTACCAGATTCACCCCCTTGGCTTTGGCCTTGGCGATGATGTCGAGCGCCAGATCCAGCTTGTCGTCCTCGCAGATCGAGTTGCCGATCTTGCCGCCCTGCGCCTTGGCGAAGGTGAAGGTCATGCCGCCGCAGAGGATCAGGTTGTCGACCTTGTCCATCAGGTTCTCGATGATGCCGATCTTGGTCGACACTTTCGAACCGCCCATGATAGCCGTGAAGGGACGCTTGATGTCGCTCAGGATGTTATCTACCGCCTTCACTTCTTTCTCCATGAGGTAGCCCAGCATCTTGTGGTCGGCGTCGAAGTAGTCGGCGATCACGGCCGTCGAAGCGTGCTTGCGGTGCGCCGTTCCGAAGGCGTCGTTGATGTAGCAGTCGGCATACGAAGCCAGCGTCTTGGCGAACTCCTTCTGCGAAGCTTTCATCGCCTTCTTGGCCTCCTCGTAAGCGGGATCCTCCTTCTCGATGCCGACGGGTTTGCCCTCCTCCTCGGGATAGAAACGGAGGTTTTCGAGCATCAGCACTTCGCCCGGCTTCAGCGCAGCGGCAGCCTCGGCGGCCTTGGCGCAGTCGGGAGCGAACTGGACGGGCGTGCCCAGCTTTTCACTGACGGCATTCACGATCTGTTTCAGCGAGAATTTGGGATTGACCTTGCCTTTGGGTTTGCCCATATGCGACATGATGATGAGGCTTCCGCCGTCGGCGAGCACCTTTTTCAGCGTGGGCAGCGCCCCGCGAATGCGGGTGTCGTCGGTAATTTTACCGTTTTCATCCAGAGGCACGTTGAAATCCACGCGGACGATTGCGCGTTTGCCTTTGAAATCGTAAGAATCGATTGTTACCATAATGAATTGAATTTTAAAGTATTTCGTATTTGTTGAAATTCTTCATCGTTTTTTGCGCTCGTGCCCTGCAAATGTACGCATTTATTTTCAGAAATGCGCATTCCGCTGTTTGTAAAATAACACTGCGAGGGTTTTCTTTCCGCTCTGCGACGGGTGTGTAGAGCGAAGGGGCGGGGTGTATAGGTCGAAAGGGCGGGCGGCGATTTGCCTCCGGTACGTTTCTGCTGGAGGGGCGGGTTTCAGCGCAACGCTCCGCCGATTCCGATATTGAAAGGCGCCGGTGTCGGCCTTCCTCCTATTTGTCCTTCCGTATGGCGTGGTTGATCCGCAGCAGCGCGAGCGCATAGAGCGCGATGATGGCGGCGATCGCCCAGTTCTTCATCTCGAACCACGAGGCCAGATCGAGCACTTCGGTAACGTCGTGGCGGGCATGGAGAATCGCCAGCGTGATGGCGGCCTGCACGGCGAAGTAGACGGCGACGAAAAACCAGCTGGCCTTGAGTGCCGACGCAGCTTTGTCGATGTAGAATGCGTCGACCCCGTCGGCGATGAGTGCGCGGCGTTTGAGGTAGAAATAGAGCGGAAAGCACCAGATGCCGCCGATGAGCGCCGGAATCAGCCACCAGAGACGGAACCTGTACTTGTTGCAGCCATAGAGAATCATCAGGAAGCCCATGATGCGCAGGCTCATCAGCAGAATTTTGTAGAGCGTGAACATACGCGTGATCGTTAGAGGTTACACACACCGTTTTTTCGAGCCGGACGGCGGAGCTGCGTTGCGGAGAATCGCCTCAAATCCTTTTCCGTTTCGGTTCCTCCTAAAGATCGGTATTATTTTTTGCAATTCAAAATTTACGGAGGGTTTTTCGGCTCTTCGCCTTCGGTTTCCGGCCGAAACAGCGGGTTCGGATCAGAACCTCCTTCGAATCGGACACTATACTCCTTCCTTTTCTCAAAGGGACGTTCGGTTGTGATCTTGCATTCGCATTTTTCACTCGTTGCGACCCGATGTCAGTTCGGATTTTTCAGCCTTCCAGCGAAAACGTCTCTTTTTCTTAGGCTTTTTGATGCGGATTTCGTAATTTTGTCACATAGTATCCGATAAAGAAGAAATTCAAGAGAAATATGGCAAAAGAGTTCAAACGCTATCTGGTGACGTCGGCGCTCCCCTATGCCAACGGTCCGGTGCACATCGGCCATCTGGCGGGAGTCTATATTCCGTCCGACATCTATACGCGCTATCTGCGCCGCCGCGGGCGTGACGTGGTGTCGATCTGCGGCAGCGACGAGCACGGCGTGGCGATCACCATCAAAGCGCGCAAGGAGGGTGTTTCGCCGAAGGAGATCATCGACCGTTATCATAACCTTATTAAGACCTCGTTCGAACGGCTCGGTATGTCGTTCGATATCTATTCGCGTACCTCTTCGCCCGTCCACGCCCAGACGGCGTCGGAGTTCTTCCGCAAGCTCTACGCCGAGGGGAAGTTCATCGAGAGGACCTCGGAGCAGTATTACGACGAGGAGGCGCAGCAGTTTCTGGCCGACCGTTACATTGTGGGCACCTGTCCGCACTGCCAGAACGAAAAGGCCTACGGCGACCAGTGCGAGAAGTGCGGTTCGACCCTTTCGCCCGACGAACTGATCGCGCCCCACAGCGCGCTGTCGGGTTCGCCGCTCGTCAAACGCGAGACCAAACATTGGTACCTGCCGCTCGATAAGTACGAAGGATTCCTGCGCGAGTGGATTCTCGAAGGGCATAAGGAGTGGCGCGCAAATGTCTACGGGCAGTGCAAAAGTTGGCTCGATCTGGGGCTTCAGCCGCGTGCCGTGAGCCGCGATCTGGACTGGGGCATCCCCGTTCCGGTCGAGGGTGCCGAAGGCAAGGTGCTCTACGTGTGGTTCGACGCCCCGATTGGTTATATATCCGCTACGAAGGAACTTACGCCTGATTGGGAGCGCTACTGGAAAGACTCCGAGACCAAAATGGTGCATTTCATCGGCAAGGACAACATCGTCTTCCACTGCATCGTCTTTCCGTCAATGCTCCGGGCGCACGGCGATTATATCCTGCCCGAGAACGTTCCGGCCAACGAGTTCCTCAATCTCGAGGGCGACAAGATCTCGACCTCGCGCAACTGGGCCGTCTGGCTGCACGAATACCTTGACGAGTTCCCGGGCAAGGAAGACGTGCTGCGTTACGTGCTCTGCGCCAACGCGCCCGAATCGAAGGACAACGATTTTACGTGGAAGGATTTTCAGGCCCGTAACAACAACGAGTTGGTGGCGGTGCTGGGGAATTTCGTCAACCGTGCGTTGGTGTTGACTCAGAAGTATTACGACGGCGAGGTGCCCGCGTGCGGCGTGCTGACCGATTACGACCGCCAGACGCTGGCCGAATTGCAGGCCGTGAAGGCGACGCTCGAACAGAATATCGAAAGCTATCGCTTCCGCGAGGCGCTGAAGGATGCGATGAACGCGGCGCGTATCGGCAACAAGTATCTGGCCGACTGCGAACCGTGGAAACTCATCAAGACCGATCCCGAGCGGGTGAAGACGATTCTCAACATCGCGTTGCAGATTACGGCCAACCTTTCGATCGTCATCGAGCCGTTCATGCCCTTCACGGCGGCCAAGCTGCTGCGTATGCTGCGGCTGGAACCGCTGGACTGGGAGTGCATCGGTGCGACCGATCTGCTTGCCGCCGGCCACCGGATCGGAACGCCCGAGCTGCTCTTCGAGAAGATCGAGGACGACGTCATTCAGGCGCAGCTCGACAAGCTGGCTGCGACCAAGACGGCGAATCAGGCTGCGGAAGCAATTCAAAATATTGAAGATCAGAAAGATAGTGTGTCATTCGACGATTTCCAGCGCATGGATATCCGTGTCTCGACGATTCTGGCGGCCGAGAAGGTTGCCAAGACGAAGAAGCTGCTGAAGCTGACCGTCGATACAGGGATCGACCGGAGGGAGATCGTGTCGGGCATCGCCGAGCATTATACGCCCGAAGAGCTGGTCGGCCAGCAGGTGCTGGTACTCGTCAATCTTGAGCCGCGTGTGCTCAAGGGAATCGAGTCGCGCGGCATGATTCTGATGGGTGAGGACGCTGCGGGCAAACTCGTGCTGCTGAAGCCCGGTATGCCGGTAAACTGCGGCGCAATCGTTGGTTAAACGCTTAAACTTTTAAGATATGGAAAACGAGGATTGGGCGGCGCTGCCGTTTAACTATCACAAAACGGATTACAATGTCCGTATCTCCTACAAGGACGGCAAATGGGGCAAGCCGGAATTGACGCAGGACGAGTATATCTCGGTACATATGTCGGCCCCCTGTCTGCATTACGGCGTCGAGTCGTTCGAAGGGCTGAAAGCCTTCCGTGGCTCCGACGGCAAGATCCGCCTTTTCCGTCCCGATGAGAACGGCAAGCGTTTCGCCGCAACGGCCCGCAAGCTCTGCATGGCCGAGCTGCCTGTGGATACCTTCGTCGAGATGTGCCGCATGGTGGTGAAGGCCAACGAACGTTTCGTGCCGCCCTACGGTACGGGCGCAACTCTTTATGTGCGTCCGATGGAGATCGGCATGGGTGCCTTCCTCGGCGTGCATCCCGCGAAGGAGTTTATGGTCTGCATCTTCGTTTCTCCCGTCGGCGCTTATTTCAAGGGCGGAATCAAGCCGATCCGTGTGCTGGTCAATCCCGATTTCGACCGAGCTGCTCCACGTGGAACGGGCGACGTCAAGTGCGGCGGCAACTATGCCTCCAGTCTCGAAGCCGGCGAAGTCGCTAATAAAGAGGGGTATGCCAACTCGATGTTTGTCGATGCCGTGCATCGGAAATATATCGAAGAGTGCGGTGCTGCCAATTTCTTCGGTATCAAGGATAATACATACGTCACGCCGAAATCGACGTCGATTCTGCCATCGATTACCAACAAGAGCTTGCGCCGGCTGGCCGAGGACATGGGAATGAAGGTGGAAGAACGTCCTGTTTCGGTCGACGAACTTTCGACGTTCGAGGAGTGTGCAGCCTGCGGAACGGCGGCAGTGATCTCTCCGATCGGTTATATTTATGATAAAGAGACGGGCCGCGAGTGGACCTTCGGCGATGAGCCGGGTAAGCGCTGTCTGGAAATGTATAACAAATTGCAGGATATTCAGTACGGCCGCTGTGACGATCCGTATGGATGGACGGTTGTCGTAGCGTAGCTTGCAGCGACGAGTTTCGAGAGGCGGCCCGTAATGGGCCGCCTCTTTTTGTGCTTTGTTCCACGTGGAGCAAAAGGGTGAGCGAAGCCGAATCCGCTCTAAGAGGAACAAAAAGAAACGGCTTGCGGCTCGCTCCTGAATTATTAATGGGGACTATCTTCCGAATTTTACCAGCAACACGTTCACGTCGGCAGGCGAAACCCCCGGGATGCGCGATGCCTGCCCGATGGTCGTCGGGCGAATGCGGGCGAGTTTTTGCCGCGCTTCGATGGTGAGCGATTGCATCGACTGGTAGTCGAAGTCGGACGGGATGGCGATGTTTTCGAGTCGGTGCAGCTTTTCTGCGATGAATTTTTCCCGCTGAATATAGCCGTTATACTTTATCTGAATCTCCGCTTCTTCGATCTCTTCGGGCGTTATCCCCTCCTCTTCGATCGAACGGGCGAGTTTGGGCAGTGCGCCGGCCAGCCCTTCGAAGGTAATTTCATTGCGAAGCAGGATGTCGTAGAGCTTTCTCCCCTGCTTCATCGGCTCCAAATCGAGCGATTTCAGATAATCGTCAATTTCGCCTGCACGGATGCTTGTGCGGCGGGCGAAGGAAATAAGCGATTCTACACGCAATTTTTTTTGTTCGAAAATTTCGAAATCTTTTTTCGAAATCAATCCGATTTCGTGCCCGAGCGGAGTCAATCGCAGATCGGCATTGTCTTGCCGGAGCAGAATTCGATATTCGGCGCGCGAAGTGAACATCCGATAGGGCTCGTCGACCCCTTTGTTCACGAGGTCGTCGATCAGCACGCCGATGTAGGCTTCGTCGCGTTGCAGAACGATCGCGGACTCCCCTACCCGTTTGCGATGTGCATTGATACCGGCAATCAGTCCCTGCGCCGCCGCCTCTTCATAACCCGTCGTGCCGTTGACCTGCCCGGCGAAGTAAAGCCCGTCGACGAGTTTTGTCTCGAGCGTATGGCGCAACTGGGTGGGCGGGAAGTAGTCGTATTCGATGGCATACCCGGGCCGGAAGATGTGTACGTCCTCCAATCCTCGAATCCGGTGCAGCGCCTCGTACTGCACCTCCCACGGCAGCGACGACGAGAAGCCGTTTAGATAATATTCGTTGGTGCTATCTCCTTCTGGTTCAAGGAATAACTGATGCTGTTCCTTGTCTGCGAAGGTGCGCAGCTTGTCTTCGATCGAGGGACAGTAACGCGGCCCGATGCCGTGGATCGTGCCGTTGAAGAGCGGCGAGCGGTCGAAGCCCGTACGCAGCGTGGCGTGTACCTCGGGCGAGGTATAGACCAGAAAGCAGGGACTTTGATACTTAACAGGTTGTGTATCAGTAGAAAACGAAAATTTTGAAGGGTTTTCATCCCCGTATTGCGGCTCCAGTGCTTCGAAATCGATCGTGCGGGCGTCGAGCCGCGCCGGCGTGCCGGTCTTCATGCGGCCTTTCTCGAATCCCATCGCGGCGAGCGACTCGGTGATTCCCGTCGAAGCGGGGTCGCCGGCGCGACCGCCCGGGGCGTGAGCTTCGCCGCAGTGCATCAATCCGTCGAGGAAGGTGCCCGCCGTGAGAATCACGGCGCGAGCGGTGAACGTGACGCCCATGCGCGTGCATACGCCCGTCACGCGGGGATGCTCCCCTGCCGTGTCGAAGAGCAATTCTACGGCCGTATCCTGCCAGATGTAGAGGTTCTGCGTATTCTCCAGTTCACGGCGCCATTCGGCCGAAAAACGGCTCTTGTCGCACTGTGCGCGCGGGCTCCACATGGCTGCTCCTTTCGAGCGGTTAAGCATACGGAACTGGAGGGTCGTGCGGTCGGTGACGCGCGCCATACGGCCGCCCAGCGCGTCGATTTCGCGGACGATCTGCCCCTTGGCTACGCCGCCGACGGCGGGGTTGCACGACATATTGGCCAGTTTGGTCATATCCATCGTCAGCAGCAGCGTGCGCGACCCCATCCGCGCCGCCGCCGAAGCGGCTTCGCAGCCGGCGTGGCCGCCGCCGATAACCAGAATGTCGTAGTCGAGGGTCATATCTTGTCGGTTTTCGTGTCTGGATTCGGGCTGCAAGTGCTGTGCGGAGTTTGCGCGGATCGCCGTGAACTCCGGCGGGTCGTGTGCAGCAGCTTGTGATGGGTGGAACGGAAGGAGTGCATGGTGTCAGCGTTGCGGGTTCTCCCAGAATTTGAGGTATTTGTCCTCCTTGCGGTGCATCTGCCGCTCGGTGCGGGGCGTTTTGTCGCGCTGTCCGCAGAGGTGCAGCAGGCCGTGCACCACCACGCGGCGCATCTCCTGCAAGGCTGCGGCGCCGTAAATGCGGGCGTTGTCGGCCACTGTCTCCACGTCGATGAAGATGTCTCCCGCGACCGTCCGCGCCTCTCGGCGGTCGCTGTAATCGAAGGTGATGACGTCGGTGAAATAGTCGTGTCCGAGGTATTGACGGTTCATTTCGAGCAGCCGCTCGGCCGAACAGAAGATATAGTCGACCTCCGTGAGCGTATACCCCTCCTCTTCGGCTACGCGCCGCAGCCACGCTGCGGTGAGCCGCTTCTGCGGCAGCCGGTAGGAACACGCGTCGTTATGGTATCGTACAGCCATTTTCGTACAGAATTACGGGTTTATTTGCGGAAGCAGTCCGAGGCGCGCATCTTCTTCCCTCCGGCCGGCGGATAGATGCCGAATACGAGCCGGTATTCGGTCTTCATGGTCTGAAGGTCGACCGAGGGGCCGATCACGCCGATCGCGCCGTTTTTGGGCACGGTCTGCCCCTTGGCGACGTTCACCGCGTTGAGATTGGCGTAGGAGGTGATATACTCGCCGTGGGCGATGTAGACATCGAAACGGTTGGTGATGCGGTTCCGTTTCACGTCGACCACCTTTCCCTCGTAGATCGCCGTGATGCGTGCCCCCTGCGGCCCTACGATCTCGGCCATATTCTCCTTGTAGCGTTTCACGTGCCCGCCCGCCACGGGGAGGTTCAGGTTCGACGTGCGAGTCGAGAACGAAGCTCCCGTCTTGTTTCCCTTGGTCAGTTTTTGCAGTTCGGCGATAGCGTTGTCGAGCCGCTGCTCCTGCTGCTCTTTCTCGCGCAGGACGGCTTTTTCGCGCGTCGACATGCGTTGCAGACGTGTCTTGGCATTGTGCTGGTCGCGTTCGTACCGCGCCCGCTGGGCATCGATCTTACGGCGCGTGGAGTCGAGCGCCAGCTTTCGGGCTGCGAGCAGCGTCTGCTGCCGCCCGACCTCCTGCGCCGTTTCGGCGATCTCGCGCATCTTCGCCTCGCGCAGTTTCGCCACGCCGCGGATGTTGGCGATGCGCCGTGCCACGTCGGCGAAATCCTTCGCCGCGAAGATATAGGTCAGATAGCTGTTTTGCTTGTGGTTGCGATAGGCTTCGCGCACCATGGTCGCATATTCGGCGCGGGAACGTTCCAGCCGGATGTTGAGCGCGCCGGCCGTGCTGTTGCTCACGGCGAGCTGTTCGGCGAGCAGCGACAACTGGCTCTCGGTCTCATCGAGCAGCTGCCGGCGCGAGGCGATCTGCCGCGAGAGGCGTTGCACGCTCTGCTGCTCCGAGTTCTTCCCCTTTTTGATCGAGGATAGCTCCTGTTCGCCGCGTGCGATCTGCTTTTCGAGCGCTTCGATGGCGCGCTGTTTCTCGGCGATCTGCAACGGCAGATCGCCGCTTTGCCCCGTCGCTGGAATTGCCATCGAGAGCAGCAGTCCGAGAATCAGTGCGATGCGCATCATGGCTCGGAGGGTGTTTGCGGCTGCTCTTTCAGGCGGCGGAAGCGTTCGGCGATTGCGTCGGGATCGTCGTATCCCCCTTCGAGTGCCTTTTTCCAGTAGACTTCGGCCATGAACTTCTCGCCCAAAGCGGCCAGAATATCGCCGTAGTGGAGTTGCAGGTCGGGGCTTTTGCTGCGGTCGAGCGAGAGTGCCTGCTGCATCGTCTTCTTCGCCTCGTCGTAGCGGCCCAGCCGGTAGAGCACCCATGCGTAGGTGTCCAGATAGGTCGGGTTGTTCTCTTCGAGCACGATGGCGCGTCCTGCCATGGCGAGCGCCCGCTCCAGATCGCGTCCTTCGAGCGAAAGGAAGTAGGCGTAGTTGTTAAGCACCATCGCATTGTCGTAGCGCAGGGCCAGCGAACGGTCGTAGGCGTCGTAGCATTTGCGCATGTAGCGTGCGGCAGGACCTTTGCGGCTCTCGTAGAGCGACGCTTTGGGATGCTGCGCTCCCGACTCTTTTTGCAGCGTCTGCTGCCCCATCAGATGATACGTCTCCCCGATGATGCCCCAGACGGCACCCCGCAGCGAATCACTCGGCGTCAGACGGAGCGAGTTTTTATAGAATTTCAGCGCCTCGTCGTAGCGTTTGGCATAGGAGAGCGTCTGCCCCTTGCGCAGATAGAGATCGACGTTCTCGGGGAAGAGCTTCATCGCACGGTTGGTGTAGAGCGCCACCGAGTCGGGACGCTGCTTGTAGCTCTCGATGTCGATCACCATGTTGAAGTAGTCGATCCGCGGCGGGAGGTCGTCGAGATGCGTCTTGTAATAAACCAGCGCGTCGTCCAGCTGCCCCGAAGCGATCAGATGGTCGCCGTAGAGCTTTACCACACGCGGATCGTGGGGATATTTCATCGCCAGCGTCGTGGCCAGATCGTTGATTTGCAGGTAGTAAGTGCTGTAAAAATTCCGGTCTCCGGTGATCCGGTCGAAATAACCGAGCTTGTCTTCGAGCGACATTTCGTCGCCCGTGAAAAGCCGCCGCGTGTAGTTGAGCGCCGCGGGGAAATTGTGCCGCTCGTTGTAGAATTCGCTGTAAGTGGCCAGAACGGCGGCGCTGGTCGAGTCGATGCGATAGGCCTCGCCGAATTGAGCCAATGCCAGCGAATCCTTCTTCTGACGAGCATATAACTCTCCAAGCAACAAGTGGTTATCAGCTTTGTAAGGAGCCGCTTCGATAAGCGCCTGCGCCTCCGCAACGGCGCGGTCGTACTGACGGGTTCCCACCAACAGTCGGTGTTTGAGTTCCGACAGAAATTCGAGTCTTCCGAAGCGTACCTCCGCCGAATCGAGCACGGCGATGGCCGAGAAGGGCTGTCCCTCCTGATCGTAGAGCATGGCCAGCACACGGTAGGGGTCGGGGTTCTGCGCATCGGTTTCGCGCAGGCGGTTGTAAGTGCGGATGGCGTCGCGGTAACGGTCGTTGAGAATCTGTGCCTGCCCCAGCTGCAGGAGGTACCATTTATCGGTGGTGTCGGTACGGAAAGCACGCTCCGTATAACGCAACGCGGTCGGGGCGTCGCTGTACAGCAGCAGTCCCGCCAGTTCGTACCATGCAGGACCGTAGGTCGAGTCGGCCGCGACGGAACGTTCCAGCGACTGCCGGGCCGCGGCGGTATCCCGCTCGATGAAGGCCTGTTTGATCCCTTCGGTGAAGAGATAGAACCCTCGGAGCGAATCGGGGACCTGCGGCGACGGCACGACCTGCGGGGTTTTCCGGGCGAAGGCGCCGCAGAAGACCGCAGTAAGCAGAAGCAGGATGAACGTTTTTCGCATCGTCGGGGGTGTTTATGCATTCAAACGAAAAGAGGGCGGCGGATCGTACGCCGCCCTCTTGCATCGTTAGTCCAGTTCGGTGTCGAACTGGTGAAGGAACCGCACGTCGTTTTCGAAGTAGAGCCTCAGGTCGCCCACGCCGTATTTGAGCATGGCGATACGCTCGATGCCCATGCCGAAGGCGAATCCCGAATATTTCTGCGGATCGATACCGTTAGCTTCCAGCACGTTGGGGTCGACCATGCCGCAGCCCAGAATCTCCAGCCAGCCCGTGCCCTTGCAGACCGGACACCCCTTGCCGCCGCAGAGGTTGCACGAAACGTCGACCTCGGCCGACGGCTCGGTGAAGGGGAAGTACGACGGACGCATACGGATGGCCGTCTGTTCGCCGAAGAGTTCCTTGGCGAAGAAGAGCAGCGACTGCTTCAGATCGGCGAACGAGACCCCCTCGTCGATATAGAGTCCTTCGATCTGATGGAAGATACAGTGGGCGCGGTACGAGATCGCCTCGTTGCGGAAGACGCGGCCGGGGCAGATGACGCGGATCGGCGGCTTCTGATGCTCCATCGTGCGTACCTGAATCGACGAAGTGTGGGTGCGCAGCAGGATGTCGGGGTTCTTCTCGATGAAGAAGGTGTCCTGCATATCGCGTGCCGGATGTTCGGGCGGGAAGTTGAGCGCCGAGAAGACATGCCAGTCGTCCTCGATCTCGGGACCGTCGGCCACCGTATAGCCCAGTCGCGAGAAGATCTCGACGATCTGGTTCTTCACCAGCGAAATCGGGTGGCGCGATCCGAGCTGTTCGGCCGAGCCGGGGCGGGTCATATCGCCGATCGCCGCGGCGCTGTCGGCTGCGGCGTTCTGCAATTCGGCACGCAGGAGGTTGATCCGCTCGGTGGCAGCCTGCTTGAGGGTGTTGAGCCGCTGGCCCACCTCGCGCTTAAGCTCGGGAGCCACCGCCTTGAACTCCTCCATCAGCGCGTTCAGTTCGCCCTTTTTTCCCAATATTCGGATGCGGAACTCTTCGACTTCGGCCGCTGCTTTGGGGCGGAATTCTTCGACGCGTCGCAGAAGTTCTTCGATTTTGCCAATCATATTTTGCGGTTTTATACTTTTTACCTAATTTTATACGCTATATAAGATGCAAAGTTATAAATTTTTTGAGATATGTTGCGCAAATCGCTCGCTTTTATCGTTGCCGCGCTCCTCTTCGTTTCGGGAGCGGCGGCCCAGAGTGTCGGGCTCGTACTGAGCGGCGGAGGGGCGAAAGGGCTCTATCATATCGGGGTGATTCAGGCGCTCGAAGAGAATGAGATTCCGATCGATTACGTCGCCGGAACTTCGATGGGATCGATCATCGCAGCGCTCTACGCCGCGGGATATTCCCCCGAGGAGATGCGCGAGATCGTCGATTCGGGTCAGATCAAAGAGTGGGTTTCAGGCCGCATCGATCCGCGTTACGCCTCCTATTACCGCCAGATGCAGGATCAGCCTTCGTTCCTTACGCTCAGGCTGAATCTGCGCGACGAGAAGACACGCAGCGACGCCAAGAACAAGTCGCGGCTGGTGCTGCCGAGCCATCTGATCTCGTCGTCGCAGATCGATCTGGCGCTCTCCGAACTGCTGACGCCCGCCTCGACGGCCTCCGGCGGCGACTTCGACCGCCTGATGGTTCCTTTCCGGTGCGTGGCCAGCGATCTGGTGGCGCGCAAACCCTATGTACTCAAAACCGGCGATCTGGGTGAGGCGGTGCGTGCTTCGATGGCCATCCCGCTGGCGTTCAATCCGATCGAGAAGGACTCGATGCTGTTGTACGACGGCGGCATCTACGACAATTTTCCGTGGAAGCCGCTCGACGAGACGTTTCATCCCGACTATCTGATCGGCAGCAAATGCACCTCGGGCAACACCGAACCCAATGCCAAGAGCATCATGGATCAGGTGTGGATGCTCACGATGGAGAAGACCGATTACGACATGCCTGCCGGACGCAGTACGCTCATCGAGCGGGCGGTCGACGTTTCGATGCTCGACTTCTCGCAGGCCGACGCCATCATCCAGTCGGGGTACGACGATACGATGGAGTTGATGGATTCGATCAAACGCGCCGTTCCGCGCCGCATGTCGCGGGGCGAGACGCTGCGCCGCCGCGCCGCGTTCCGCGAACGCTGTCCCGAACTGCTCTTCAACCGCTATGCCATCGAGGGGCTGAATCCGGCTCAGACGGCCTACGTGCGCGACAACATGCAGCTCGACCACCAGCACGACGGCGAAGCGAAGATTCTTCCCTTCGAGCGGGTGAAGGACAAGTATTTCTCGGTGCTGGCCGACGGCAATTTCTCCACCGAATATCCCTTCATGCACTATGATCCGCAATCGGGGTATTACGGCATCGATTTCCAGCTGACGACCAAGCCCGACTACAAGATTCTCATCGGCGGTAACATCTCTTCGACGGCCTTCAACCAAGCCTACATCGGGTTCGAATACCATCGCATCCGCCGTGCTGCCAACCGCTACTATACGCATCTGTTCCTCGGCCCGGTCTCGTCGGCCGTGATGTTGGGCGGGCGGACGGACTTCTTCCTCTGGCGGCCGCTGTTCGTGGACTACTCGTACAATTTCACGGCGCGTAACTACAAGAACGGGAACTTCGGCAACCTCACTTCGGTGACGAACACCCAGTCGATGAAGTTCTTGGAGAATTTCCTCTCGTTGGGATTCGGCTTTCCGGTCACGCACCGCAGCGCCTTCGTGATCCGTCTCAACGGCGGGCAGGAACGCTATTATTACAGCCTTGACCGCGACTCTTACAAGGAGAACTACTACGAGGACCTGACCAAACTCAACTACATCTCGCCGAAGATCGAACTGCGGCGCAGTTCGCTGGACAAGGTGATCTTCCCCCATTTCGGTACGTCGTTCTCACTGTCGGGCATCTACCTCTACGGCCGCGACCATTTCGTGCCGAGTCTCCGCTCGCGCGACGAAGGGATGCTGCGCAAATCGAAGCAGGACGTATCGTGGTGGGGCGCCCGCATCGTGTGGAATCAGTATTTCCGCATATCGAACATCAAATGGTTCTCGCTGGGCTACGGCGCCGAGGCGGTCGTGACGACGATCCCCTCGCTGAGCAACAGCAAGGTGACGCGTATGCTGATGCCGGCCTACCGGCCCACGCTCCATTCGCAGACGGCTTATATGCCCGAGTATCGCGCCAAACGTTACGCTGCGGCGAGCGTGATGCCGACCTTCGATTTCAGCGACCGTTTTTTCCTGCGGACGGGTTTTTATGCGATGTTCGGCGAGCGGTTCCTGCCGACCGACGACCATATGCGCTACATCGTCGACGCGTCGCTGGTCTATCACACGGGCATCGGCCCGATCAGCCTCTCGCTGACGAAGTACAACATCGAAAACTGGGACAACCTCTTCCTAACCTTCAATTTCGGCTACGCGATATTCCGCCCGCGCGGGATTCACTATTAGCGATTTAAATAGTTGACAATTATATGACAAAAGACCCTAAAATCACGGCGGCGCTGATCTATGACTTCGACGGGACGCTGGCGCCCGGCAACATGCAGGAGTACGATTTCATCCCCGCCGTGGGTCAGAGTAACAAGGAGTTCTGGAATGACGCCAACTCGCTGGCCGAGCAACAGGACGCCGATATGACGCTCACCTACATGGCCAAGATGCTCGATGCGGCGCGTTCGCGCAAGTTGTCGCTGCGCCGCGAAGCGTTTCAGGAGTCGGGACGCAACATCACGCTCTTCCCGGGCGTGAAGGAGTGGTTCGGCCGCATCAACGCCTACGCCGCCGAACGCGGCGTGCGCGTGCTGCACTACATCAACTCATCGGGACTGAAGGAGATGATCGAAGGAACGTCCATCGCAGGCGAATTCCGAAAGATCTACGCCTGCTCGTTCCTCTACGACGTCGACGGTATCGCCTACTGGCCCGGCGTGGCGGTCAACTACACCAACAAGACGCAGTTCATCTTCAAGATCAACAAGGGTGTCGAGTCGGTGTCGGACTGCAAGCTGGTCAATCAGTACATCGAGGAGCGCGAGCGTCCCGTGCCCTTCAGTCGCATGATCTATGTGGGCGACGGGACGACCGACATCCCCTGTATGCGGCTGGTGAAGAACTTCGGAGGACACTCGATCGCGGTCTATAACCCCGCTTCGTCGAAGGTGGGGCGTAAGGACCTCGCGTCGCTGATCCGCGACAACCGTGTCAACCACGTGTGTGCTGCCGATTATTCGGAAGGGTCGGAGATGGACCGGCTGGTGAAGCTCATTATCGATAAGATCGCCGTCGACTCCCGATTGCAGCAACTCGAAATTCCCCGCTAAGAAGCCGCTTATGAAGATCGTCTTTGCCACCAACAACGCCCACAAGCTCGCCGAGGTGCAGGCCGTGCTGGGCGACGCGTACGAACTGGTGACGCCCCGCATGTGCGGCGTCACGGAGGAGATTCCCGAGGAGCAGGCAACGCTCGAAGGCAACGCTTCCCAGAAATCGCATTATCTGCGTGCCCGTACGGGACTCGACTGTTTTGCCGACGATACGGGCCTCGAGGTCGAGGCGTTGGACGGAGCGCCGGGCGTCCATTCGGCCCGCTATGCCTCCGACGGTCACGATTTTAAGGCCAACAACCGCCTGCTGCTGCACAATCTGGAGGGGGCGGCGAATCGTCGCGCGCGGTTCCGTACCGTTATCTCGCTGCTCGCAGGCGGCGAGGAACACCTCTTCGAAGGGATTGTCGAAGGGCGGATCATCGACCGCGAGTGCGGGGTGGAGGGGTTCGGTTACGATCCGCTGTTCGTTCCCGACGGCTTCGACCGCACCTTCGCCGAGATGACGGCCGACGAGAAGAACGCCGTATCGCACCGCGGCCGCGCCGTGCGCAAACTGGCTGCGTTTCTCCGCGATCGCGGCGAGCGGACCTGAACCGACCGAAGAACTTCAAACTTACGTTTATGACCGATAAAACTACCGCCCTGCGTTCGCTCATGGCCTGCTCCGGCTCGCTGCTGGCGATCGGGGCCGCGCAGGCGCAGAAAGCCGCTCCTGCGCAGCGTCCCAACATCCTCTTTATTCTGACCGACGACCAGCGATGGGACGCCGTGGGGTATGTCAACCCGCTCGTCCAGACGCCGCACATCGATTCGCTCGCCCGCGAAGGAGTCTGTTTCCGCAACGCCTTCGTCACGACGCCCATCAGTGCCGCCAGCCGCGCGTCGCTGCTCACAGGCATGTACGAGCGCACACACGGCTACACCTTCCGGCAAGGCCCGCTCAAGGAGCCTTATATGCAGCAGTCCTATCCTGTTCTGCTGCATGCAGGCGGCTATACGACCGCCTATTTCGGGAAGTTCGGCGTCACCTATCCCGGCGCGAAGAAGCTTTTCGACGCGGCCGACCACTACGACCGACGCGGGAAGAATCCCGACCGTAGGGGCTATTTCTACAAGACCATCGACGGCGATACGGTGCACCTGACCCGTTATACGGGTTACGAGGCGCAGCAGTTCCTGCGCGACGTCGATCCGTCGAAACCCTTCTGTCTGTCGCTCGGGTTCAGCGCGCCGCACGCCCACGATCCCGCGCCGGAACAGTATTTCTGGCAGCCGTGGGCCGATTCGCTCTACCGCGGCCTGACCGTCGCGCCGCCGCTGCTGGCCGAAGACCGCTACTTCGAGGAGCTGCCCGAAGCGGTGCGCAAGGGGTTTAACCGCGTGCGCTGGACGTGGCGGTACGATACGCCCGAGAAGTACCAGCACAGCGTCAAAGGGTACTATCGCATGATTTCGGAGGTCGACCGCGAAGTGGGGGCCATCCGGCAGGTGCTGCGCGAACGGGGACTGGACCGGAATACGATCATTATTTTTATGGGCGACAACGGCTTCTTCCTCGGCGAGCGGCAGCTGGCCGGCAAGTGGTTGATGTATGACCGTTCGCTGCGGGTGCCGATGCTTATTTACGATCCGCGCGGCCGCAATCCCCGCGAAGTGGAGGATATGGTGCTCAATATCGACGTTCCGGCGACGATTCTCGATGCGGCGGGTGTCGCCGTTCCCGAAACCTATCAGGGAACCAGTCTGCTGGGCTACGCCTACGGCAAGGCGCCGGCGAGCGGCCGCAAGTCGTTCCTGTGCGAACACCTTTGGGAGCTGGACGAAATTCCTTCGAGCGAGGGGATCCGTACCGAGCGGTGGAAATACATGCGTTACCGCTTTATCCCGGGCTGGGAGGAGCTTTACGATCTTGCGTCCGATCCCGAGGAGGCGGTCGATCTGGCCAAGGACCCCGCTTACCGCAAGACGCTGGAGAAGCTGCGGCGCGAGTGCGACCGGCAGATCGAACACTACGTTTCGCTGCGCCGCCACTGATCCGGTGCGGGTGTTTGTCCGCTACGAGATTTTCACTCGGAAAAGGGCGTGACGTCGCGCCCGCACGATTTTTTCGGGCAATCGGAATAATCTGTCTTTTCGGACCGTTTGTGAAAAAAGAAAACAGCATTCGGATTTTTCCCGATGAAATATGAGTGTTTTCGATTGAAAACTTTCGAATCGTTATCGTGAACGGGCCGCGCAATCTGTTGTGGACTTGCATATCTGCGAAAAAAGCGTATCTTTGCAAAAGATTCGGCGCCGGAGGGCGGCCGGCTTTGCTGCACCTTGTGCCGAGCGGAGCATATCGACAGGCCGAAACAAACTTATTGTTTATTAAACCCAAATAGTTATGAAACATTTTTTCTTATGGAGTCTGACGCTCGCGGTGTGTGTTCTGAGCGGTTGTTCGGACGA
>URRP01000015.1 GCA_900550375.1 uncultured Alistipes sp.
TTCTTAAAGTATACCCCGGAAACCCTAATTCTAATAAACAAAAATAAAAGACGGGGTTCGACAGTCGACTGTCGAACCCCGTATCGTTTTCTTGAACACCCCGAATAGAACTTCGAGGAAGCTCGGACTTACTTGCGCTTCGAACTCTTTCCGCCGGTGCGGCCCTGAGCCTCCTGCTGACGCATCAACTCCTCGTAACGCAGCTGGAACTTCGACTTCTTCTTGTTCTTCGCCTTACTGGCATTGGCCTGCATGACGGCATGAATCTTCCCGTCGTCGACAAACCGGCGGATCAGGAAGGTCTGAGCGATCGTCAGCAGGTTGAACAACAGATAGTAGTAGCACAGGCCGCTCGAATAGTCGTTGAACCAGCAGAGCATGAAGATCGGCATCATATAGACCATCATGAACTTCATGCCCGCCATCTGCGGCTGTGCCGCCGCCGTCTGCTGGTAGCTGATATACGAGAATCCGAAGGTTGACAGCGCCATGAGCAGGGCGAACAGACTCACATGGTCGCCGTAGAAGGGGATCGAGAAGGGCAGGTTCAGGATGCTGTCGTACGACGAGAGGTCGTGCGCCCACAGGAACGACTGCCCGCGCAGCTCGATCGACGAAGGGAAGAAGCGGAACATGGCGATCAGGATCGGGAACTGAATCAGCATCGGGATGCAGCCGCCCAACGGATTGATGCCCGCCTTCTTGTAGAGGGCCATCGTCTCCTGTTGTTTCTTCATGGCGTCGTCCTGCTTGGGATACTTGGCATTCAACGCGTCGATCTCCGGTTTGATAAGCCGCATCTTGGCCTGCGAGAGATAACTCTTGTAGGTCAGCGGCGAGACGATGATCTTGATGAGGAGCGCCAGAATCAGGATGATCCAGCCGAAGCTCGAAATATACTGACGCAGGAAATCGAAAACGGGAATTACCAGCCAGCGGCTCACCCACCCGATGATTCCCCATCCCATCGGGATCAGGCGGTCGAGCAGCAGCGACTGGCCCTGCACGTCGTCGATCTTCTTCAGGACGGCGTACTTGTTGGGACCAAAGTAAAACGAGAAGTCGTACTGCTCGGTCTGCGCCGTATAAGGCACGGCCATCGTCGCCGTGAAAGCCTTTATCAGTCCCGAATCGGGCGATGCGGTGTCATACCCGACGTCGGCATAGAGAAAATCGTTCTGCGCGATCAGTACCGACGAGAAGAACTGCTGTTTGAAGGCGATCCACTCCACCGACGAGGAGATTTTCTCCTCCTTCGCACCTTCGCTCATCGACAGATCGTCGATCGAACCTTCGCCCGGAATACGGTAAGCGACCGTCGTGTAGGTATTCTCGTTCTTGAAGCCGCGCTCGTTCTGATACGAGGTATTGCTCCATGCGATGCCGAGACTGCTCTGGTTGGCCATATAGGGAGTCATATTCACCAGCCGCACCGTGTAGTCGACCATATAGTCACGCGAGGGTTTCGCCTCGTTGTAAACCACGTATCGGTACTCCAGCGCAGCACCTTCCGCAACGCTCAGACGCATACGGACGATCTGCGCCGTATCGGTCGTGACGACCGGATCGGCCGTAAAGGTATACTCCGACGTATTGACCTTCACGTTGTTCAGACCGTTTTTGATAAAGAACGACAGATCGAACTTCGCGCTTTCAGGAACGAACATCTCGATCGGTTCGTTGCGCTCGCCCTGACGGCCGTAACGGGTATAGTCCTTGAGCGTCACGGAGCGCACGATACCGCCTCGGGTCGAAAAGAGGACTTTCATCACATCGTTCTCAACCGCAATCTGCTGCGGCTCAGCGTTCTTGGCCGTTGCGAGATAATCGCCCAGCACGGCCACTTCGCGCGCCAGCAGAGTCGAATCGGGCGTCGCTGCGCCGAGCGACTCCACGACCGGAGCGGCAGCCGCGGCCAACGAATCGGGGACGACGGGCTGCGTCAATTCGGGGTGGGCCGCTTGGTAAGCGGCCAGCTCCTCCTGATATTTCTGTTGTTGCCGCGAACTGTAAATTGTAAATCCGAAAAATAGGATACCGATAAGGACGATGCCTAAGATTGATTTTTTATCCATTCAAACTTTCTCGACACGAGGGATTAATTACCACTGTATTTCAACGCCGCAGCCACGAAGGCCACGAACAGGGGGTGCGGATGCCGCACCGTACTCTTATATTCGGGATGATACTGCGTACCGACGAACCACGGATGGTTCTGCAACTCGACGACCTCGACCAGTCCCGTCTCGGGATTGACGCCCACGGGAATCATGCCGTGCGACTCGAAATCGCCGAGGTAGTCGTTGTTGAACTCGTAGCGATGGCGATGCCGCTCGACGATGTCGGTCGTGCCGTAGGCGGCGGCGGCCTTCGAATTGGGCCGCAGCTGACAGGGGTAACCGCCCAGACGCATCGTGCCGCCCTTGGCCGTTACGCCCTTCTGCTCCTCCATCAGGTCGATGACCGGATGTTTGGTCGAAGGTTCCATCTCGGTCGAGTTGGCATCCTTGAGTTTAAGCACATTACGGGCGAATTCGATCACGGCGCACTGCATACCCAGACAGATACCCATAAACGGCACGCCGTGTTCGCGGGCATACTTTACAGCCGCAATTTTCCCTTCGATACCGCGGTTGCCGAAGCCCGGCGCCACGAGGATACCGCTCATCTTGCCCAACATCAGCTCGACATTCGTCTCGTCGATCTTCTCCGAATTGACGTAACGTACCTTGACCTTGCAGTCGTTCATCGCACCGGCATGGATGAACGCCTCGCTGATCGACTTATAGGCGTCGGGCAGCTCGGTATATTTCCCCACCAGCGCGATTTCGATCTTGTGGTGCGGGTTCTTGACCTTCTCCACAAAGGCTTTCCACTGCTCCATATCGGGCTCGCGGTCGGCCGGAAGGTCGAGTTTCGCAAGCACCACTTCGTCCAGATGCTGATCGTGCATCCGCAGCGGCACCTCGTAGATCGTGGGCACGTCGATCGACTCCATCACGGCGTTCGCATCGACGTTGCAGAAGAGCGCCACCTTGCGGCGCAGCCCCTGTGACAATGCACGCTCGGTGCGAAGCACCAGAATATCGGGCTGCAACCCGTTTTCCATCAACGCTTTGACCGAATGCTGCGTAGGCTTGGTCTTCAACTCGCCCGAGGCCGCCATATAAGGGATCAGTGTCAGGTGAACGAGCGCCGTATCGCGGTAACCAAGCGCATAGCGCAGCTGGCGTACAGACTCGATGAACGGCAGCGACTCGATGTCGCCCACCGTACCGCCCAATTCGGTGATGATGATGTCGTAGACTTTCTGCTGGGCCAGCAGCTGGATGCGCCGCTTGATCTCGTCGGTAATGTGGGGAATGACCTGCACGGTCTTGCCCAGATAGTCGCCGCGGCGCTCCTTCTCGATGACGCTCTTATAGATCTTGCCCGTGGTGACGTTGTTGGCCTTCGAGGTGGTGATCGACGTGAAACGCTCGTAGTGTCCCAGATCGAGGTCGGTCTCGGTGCCGTCTTCCGTGACGTAGCACTCGCCGTGCTCGTAGGGGTTGAGCGTACCGGGGTCGATGTTGATGTAGGGGTCGAGTTTCTGGATGGTCACCGTATATCCCCGCGCCTGCAACAGGCGGGCGATCGATGCCGAGATGATGCCTTTTCCCAGCGAAGAAGCCACGCCGCCGGTCACAAAGATGTACTTCGGTTTTTTGAGTTTCATATCCTCTTTTGAACGTATATAGTCTGAAAATGTTTTTTCTTACTGCAATTTTCCGTTTCGGTTTCGCCGCAGGCGGCCTTCGTTTTCTCCCCCTCCGCATTGTTCGCAGGCGGCCCCGTCGCGCGTTTACCGAAAGCGGCGGCCTATGCTTCGTGGTCGCCCTGCTCCTTGGCCGCCTCGCGGTCGATGAGTTTCACCTTCTCGATCGTGTCGGCCATCTCGCGTTTGGCGCGCTCGATCTTCTCCCGCACGTCGGCGATCAGCGCCTCGGCGCCCTTCGAATGCGCAAAGAAACCGATGTTGTTCTCCAGCAGAGCGATATCGGCCTCCAGCTGCTTGACCTTATTGTAGAGACGGTCGCGCTCGGTACGTACCCGCCGGTCGCCCGACGCCCTGAAGGTCGAAACCTTTTCGCGGAAACGCGACATCGAACGGTCGCGCTCCGAACCGCGCAGCACCGTGAAGAGCGCATCGACGCACTCCTTGTAGCGTTTCTGCACCTCGTCCTTGCGCTTGATGGGCACGAACCCGATCTCGCTCCAGCGGCGCTGGAACTCCTTTATCATTTCGAAACCGCCCTCCTTGACATCCGCAGCGGCCATCTCGTCCAGAAGCGCCAGCTTGCGGACGAGATTCTCCTCGTGCTCTCCGTCCACGTCGGCGAAATGCGCCCCCTTACGTTCGAAGAATTTGTCGCACGCCGCGCGGAAACGCTTCCACACCTGATCGGAGTAGCGGCGCGACACGGCGCCGATCTCCTTCCAGCGAGCCTGCAGGGCGATCAGTTCATCGGTCGCCTTCTTCCACTCCTCGCTGTTCTGCAACGCTTCGGCCGCTTCGCACAGCTCGTTCTTCAACTGGAGATTATGCTCCATCTCGGTCTTCACGTCAGCGTAAAACCGGCGTTTGGCCTCGAAGAACTTGTCGCACGCCGTGCGGAAACGCTCGTAAATACGGGTATTGTCCTTTTTCGGTGCAAAGCCGATGGTCTTCCACACCTTCTGAATCTCGAGCAGGCGGTCGTTCGCACGATTCCACTCCTTGCGCGTGGTATAGAGTTGCTGCGCCAGCTCCTCGGTCTGTTCGCAGAGAGTCGCTTTCAACTCGAGGTTTTTCGTCTGCTCGGCCTTGATGTTCTCGAAAAAGGCCTGATGCTGCTTGTTGACACGGCTCGACGCCTCCTTGAAACGCTCCCAGAGCACCTCCTTGAATTCGTTGGCCACAGGACCCGTTTCGCGCCATTCGTCATGATACTTCTGGAGTTTGTGGAACGCCTCCACGATCGACGGCTCCAGCACCAGTGCCTCGGCGGCCTCGCACAACGCGACCTTCTGTTCGTAGTTCTTCTTCAGGTCGAGGTCGCGCAGCTCCTTGTTGATCTTGATGAAGTTATAGAAATTCTCGACGTGCAGGTTATAGGTCTCCCACAAATCCTTGACATTCTGCTGGGGGACGAGTCCCGTCTCCTTCCAGCGCTGCTGCAATTCGCGGAACTTGTTGAAGGTATGGTTGAGCGTCTCGTCCGAATTGACCAGCTCCTTCAACTCCTCGATGATTTGCAGCTTGATCTTCAGATTGGCCTCCTTCTCGGCGTCGAGCGTCGAGATGAACTCGTCACGGCGGCGGCGGTACTCCTTGAACAAGTCCTTGAGCCGCAGCTCCTGCGCATCCACCGCAGGCACAAAGGCCGCTTCATCACCCCCGGCCTCGACAAAGGCCCTGTGCTGCGCCTCGACCTCGGCGCGATGTACCTTGTAGAACGCTATCTTAACGGCTTCCACCACGCGGCGCAGCGACTGCACCGGCTCCTCGTCCAGCATCTTGGCGAACAACGATACCATCTCCTCTTCGCTCTTGCCGTCGAAAAGCGCATCCGACGAATCGGCAGCTGCGGCATTCTCCTCCTCGGCTTCCTCTTCGGCAGGCTCCTCTTCATCGAGTCCCGCATTCTGGGCATCCAGCGCAGCCTCCTCCTCCGCGAAATCAGCCCCTTCGGGAGCGGCAGACGCCTCGACGGACACTCCGGCCTGCATAGCGGCATCGGCCTCCTCGACAGAAGCCTCGACCTCAACGGCGGCAGGTTCCTCGGCCGGGACTTCGGCCGCTGCGGCGGCAGCGGGCGGCTCGGCAGGAGCCTCTGCCTCAACGGCAGCTGCGGCAGGTCCCTCGACAGGAATTTCTACCGGCACGGCAACGGTTACAGACTCCTCTGCGGGAGCTTCAGAAGCGGACGTTTTCTGCACATCTTCAGCACTGCTGACTTGTTCCTCGGGAACAGACGGGTTGGTGATTTTAGTAGCCATCTTACGCTAAGTTTTGATTAACATGATATACACTCGCGCATATATATCTGGCAAAGATACCATTTTCAGAAGATTTTCACAATTTTTTTCGGGATTTTAACTATCTTAGCAGGAAATTAAGAATCGTTTCCGATCCGTGGGCCTGCGGGCTATGCCGAGTGCAGAAAACGAAGAGCGGATATTCTCCGTTTTCGATCCGCGAGTACGAAGGCCGCCCGCAAATTACGGACGGCACGAAAAACGAAGACGTAAATTCATACATCGATTATGAGTCACCGCATTCTCTTGGTTGACGACGAAGCCGACATTCTGGAGTTCGTCCGCTACAACCTGCAACGCGAAGGTTATGAAGTATTTACCGCCCGCGACGGCGCCGAAGGGGTCGCCCGTGCGCTCGAGGTGCATCCCCATCTGATCCTACTCGACCGGATGATGCCCCGCATGGACGGACTCGAAACCTGCCGCCGCCTGCGCGAGCACGACGAACTGAAAGATACGATGATCGTCTTTCTCACGGCGCTGGGCGAGGACGAGCACCAGCTTACGGGATTCGCCGCCGGAGCCGACGACTACATCTCCAAACCGATCAAGATGCACATTCTGGTCAGCCGCCTGAAAGCGATTCTCAAACGCATCGACTCCGCATCGGCTCCGCGCGGCACGGACAAAATCACGATCGATCCCGCCCGCTACATCGTAAAACGCGACGAGGAGGAGATCTCCCTGCCGCGCAAGGAGTTTGCGCTGCTGGCGCTGCTGATGTCCGAGCCGGGACGGCTCTTTTCGCGCGAGGAGATTTACTCCCGCGTATGGGGCGCGGACGTGGTGGTCGGCGATCGCACGATCGACGTTCACATCCGCAAACTGCGGCAGAAGATCGGCGACGAACACATCATCACCGTCAAAGGCGTGGGGTACAAATACGAAAAATAGCGGATACACCGGAGTCGTATTCCGCGGACGAGTGCGCTTGGAAGGGGTTCCTTCGCGCGGCCTCGTCGTTCTGTTTCCGCAATTTCCACCAGCGGAATATCTCCGCACGATCCTATTCGCAGCGGCTTTTCGTCTCGGACGATTTACTGCCCGAAGCACCGTTTTTCAATGAAAAATCATTCACTTCTCAGAAACTTTCACTATTTTTGGCAAAAATCCGATAATTAGTAATTAAACAAGAAAATAAACATGGTTATCTTAGTACTCAACTGCGGCAGCTCCTCCATCAAATATCAGGTGATCGACATGGAGCAGACCGGCAGCACCCTGCTGGCCAAAGGTCTGGTCGAGCGCATCGGACTCAACGACGGTATCCTCACCCACAAACCCGTCGGACGGGAGAATTTCGAACTGCACTGCGAAATTCCCGACCATACGACCGGCATCCGTCTCGTGCTCGACGCCCTGACCGATCCGGCGCACGGCGTCGTCGAATCGCTCGGTGAGATCAAGGCGGTCGGTCATCGCGTGGCGCACGGCGGCGAATTCTTCCCCGAAAGCTGCATCGTAGACGAGGATGCAAAGCAGAAGATCCGCTCCCTGTTCGAAATCGCACCGCTGCATAACCCCGCTAATCTGGAGGGCGTCCTCTCGATCGAGAAGGTATTGCCCGGCACGCCGCAGGTGACGGTTTTCGACACCTCGTTCCACCAGACTATTCCGGCCATGAATTACCTCTATGCCCTGCCCCACGCCTATTACGAGAAATACCGCGTGCGCAAATACGGCTTTCACGGTACGAGCCACCACTACGTGGCCCGCAAAGGCGCCGAACTGACGGGGCTGGACTACGAAAAATCGAAGATCATCACCTGCCACATCGGTAACGGCGCTTCGGTGACGGCCATCCTCGACGGCAAATCCTTCGACACATCGATGGGCTTTTCGCCGCTCGACGGACTGGTGATGGGTACGCGCTGCGGGGAGGTCGACGCATCGGCCATCACCTTCATCGGCGCAAAGGAGGGGATGAGCTTCTCCGAACTGGACGAGATGATGAACAAGCGTTCGGGCGTACAGGGGCTGACCGATCTGTCGAGCGATATGCGCGACATCGACAAAGCCTATAACGAAGGAAATCCGCGCGCCGTCGTAGCACGGGATATGTACTACAACCGAGTGAAGAAGTTCGTGGGCGCGTATGCGGCCGAGATGGGCGGCGTAGACCTCGTCGTCTTCACGGGCGGCGTGGGCGAGAACTCGCGCGAACTGCGCCGTTCGGTCTGCGCAGGGCTCGAGTTCTTGGGCGTGGAGTTCGACGCGGCCGCCAACGAAGTGCGGGGCGAGAATAAAATTCTCTCCAAACCGTCGTCACGGGTCAAAGTCGCCGTCATCGCGACCGACGAAGAGCTGATGATCGCCACCGACACCTATAATTTAGTCAAGAAACTCAACTAAGGCAGCTTCCCGTCCTGCCGAGACCGACTCGGCGGAAACGAAAAACCCGCTTCGTCCGACGAACGCAGAGAACGCCGGCCGGCTTTGTCGGGTGTGAAAGCGGAGAGGCTCGCTGTTTTCGATCGGCGGGGGCAGAGGCTGCCTGCGGACTATGCCGAACGCAGAAAACAAAGCATGAGATTCATCGTTTAATACCAACTATACAGCAATGATTACAAAACTCTCGCAAATCGTCGAGGAGGCTCAGAAAAAGGGCCGCAAACGTCTGGCCGTCGCTTACGGTCAGGATTCCCATACACTCAGCGCCGTTTACGACGCATATAAGGAGGGGCTTGTCGAGCCTACTCTCTACGGCGACAAACAGGTCATCGAGGAGGTCTGCCGCGCCGAGGGAATCGACACTTCGATTTTCAAGATCGTCGACGAAAAAAGCGATGTCAACTGTGTCCGTCTGGCCGTCTCCGCAGTGGTGTCCGGCGATGCGGACGTACTGATGAAAGGACTTGTTTCGACCGACAAATACATGCGCGGCATCCTCAACAAGGATGCGGGACTCGTCCCGCCCAAGGGTGTGCTGAGCCATGTGGCCATTCTCGAAATGCCCTCTCTTCCCAAGTTGATCTGCATCTCCGACGTAGCGGTGATTCCCGCCCCCGATTTCAAACAGAAGACCGTCTTGATCCGCTTCCTCATGCAGACTGCCAACCTGCTGGGTATCGCCACGCCGAAAATCGCCTGCATCGCGCCTTCGGAACAGGTGCTGCCGAGCGTACCGTCGTCGACCGAAGGGGCCATTCTGGCCAAGATGGGCGACCGAGGACAGCTGGGCAACGCGATCGTCGACGGGCCGCTGTCGCTGGACGTGGCGCTCTACAAGGAGGTCGCCGAGCACAAGAAGGTCAAAGGTTCGGCCGTCGCGGGCGATCCCGACTGTCTGCTTTTTCCCAACATCGAATCGGCCAACGTCTTCTTCAAGGCCGCTACGCATTTCGGTGGCGCCGTACTGGCGGCGATGGTCATGGGAACGAAAGTTCCCTGTGTGCTCACGTCGCGCGGCGACTCGCGTCAGACCAAGATGTACTCCATCGCATTGGCCTGCCTCGCCGTCCGCTAACACCCCATATCGCCCAACTTGAACCGACACTCGTACTCCGACCATGAACTACACCATTCTGGCTATTAACCCGGGTTCGACCTCCACGAAGATTGCCGTCTACGAAGATACCCGGCCCATTCTTTCGCTGGCAATCGACCACCCCGCCGCCGAAATCGCCGCGTTTGCGACGATCGGCGACCAATTCGAATGGCGGAAGAACCTTGTTCTCAAATCGCTGCACGAGCGTGATTTCGACATCCGCACCCTTTCGGCCGTCATCGGCCGCGGCGGGCTGGTTCATCCCGTCGAAGGCGGCGTCTACGAAGTAAACGACGCGCTGCACGACGACCTGCTCCACGCCCGACGGCAGCATGCCTCGAATCTGGGCGGCCTGATCGCACAGGAGATTGCAGCCGAAGCCGGCGTCAAGGCGTATATCGCCGATCCGGTCGTCGTAGACGAGATGATCCCCTACGCCCGCATTTCGGGACTTCCCGAACTGCCGCGCGAATCGATCTTCCACGCCCTCAACCAGAAGGCCATCGCACGCCGTTACGCCCGCGAAACGGGTCGGAAATACGAAGAGTTGAATCTGATTGTCTCGCACATGGGCGGCGGCATCACCGTCAGCGCACACCGTCAGGGGCGTGTGATCGACACGACCAATGCCCTCAACGGTGCAGGGCCGTTTTCACCCGAGCGTGCCGGTACGCTGCCTCCGGGACCGCTGATCGACCTCTGTTTCTCGGGGGAATACACCCGCGAGCAGTTGCAGAAACTCGTCAACGGCCGCGGTGGTCTGATCGCGCATCTCGGCACGACGTCGGTTCCCGAAATTCTGCGCCGGATCGATCACAACGATTTGCAGGCGATGCTGGTGCTGCGCGCCATGTGCTACAACGTGGCCAAAGAGATCGGCGGGATGGCCATCGCCCTCAAGGGAAAGGTGGACGCCATTCTGCTCACGGGCGGAATCGCTCACAACAAACGGCTCACGGACTTCATCGCGGCCCACACCGAATTCATCGCTCCGGTCTTCGTCTACCCGGGCGAAAACGAGCTGGAGGCGCTGGCCCGCAACGCGCTGGCCGTGCTGCGAGGCGACTGCACAGCCAAGGAGTATCGCAAAGAGGTGACGGCCCGCTAAATTCCAGGGCAATCCGTCCCGATCGAAAAAAGGCGTCGGCAATCCTTTGCAGATTGCCGACGCCATCTTTTACTGACGGTAGTTTACCGCACGAGGTGAATATTGCTATATACAACAACTATTTTTATCATCAGACGCGATATGAATGCGTTCAGCATCTCTTTCCGACAATCTTACGGACGATCGCCAGCGTCTCGCGCAGCGCCTCCAGCCGCAATAGCGCCGCAGCGCCGCCGAATACCACGACGCCGGCGATCAGCTGCACCATCAACCGCAGTCCGAGATGCAACCCTGCGATCCGAGGCTGCACGCCCCACACCACCGTACCGTACATCAGCGCCGTAACGGCCGCTACGGGCAGCAGCGTCCGCACGAACCGCCAGAGAGACAGTGTGCAGAACTGCGTCGTTGCGACCAGATTGAGTACCAACTCCATCGCGGCCATCGCCACCATCCCCCACACGACCGCCATCACGCTGTGCGGGATGGTCACCACGAGCACTCCGGTCATCAAGATACGTTTGACGACCTCCAGCCGCACCACCATACGCCCGTCGCTCAGGGTTTTAAGCACATTGTAGGCAATCATCGCCAGCGGTGTGAAAAGTCCGATGAGGCACATCACCTCGAAATAGGGCACCGTCGGCATCCATTTCTCGCCCAACAGCAGAGCGAAGAGATCGGGTGCAACGGCCGAAAGGCCCGTCATCGCGGGAAACATCAGGAAAGCGACGATCATCACCACCTGCCGGTAGCTCTCGGCGAACTTGCGAGGGGTGGACGTCAGCTTCGAAAAGGCTGGGAAGGTGACGTTCTGCACCGACTGCACGGTGGAAGTGACGGGCAGTTCTTCGAGTTTCTGCGCCTGATAGAAATAACCGAGCAGATCGGTCGAATAGATCTTGCCGATGAAGAGCTGCGCCACGCGGCTGTAGATCCCCGCGATGAGGTCGGTCGTCATCAACCGCAGGCTGTATGGAGCCATTTCACGCAGTGGGCGGGTCGAAGCACGTTCGGCACGACGCGGCCGCCAATCGCTGAAAAACCACAGCAGGGCCGCCCGCACCGCAATCGACGACACGCGCTGTCCGACCAGACTCCACACTCCGCATCCGGCCAGCGCCATCGTCATGGCCAGCACACCGCTCAGGAGCGAGGCGGCGAAGGTGATTTTCGAAAGCAGTGCAAAACGGAACTGCCGGGTGAAGAGCGTATTGGGAATCACCCCCAGCGCATTGATCGGGACCAGCAAGAAGAGCACCGGCGCAATCTGCGCCAGAATCGGACGTTCGTAGAAAGCCGCCACCGCCGGAAAAACCGCCACCAGCACCGCATAGACGATCCACGAAATGACGATATTGAAGAGAAAGACCGATTTATAGTCGCTCGGCGCAGGATCGGGCTTGCGGATGAGCATCTGCGAAAAGCCGCTGTCCACGACCACCAGCGCCAGCGACGAAAAGAAGGTCATCAGCGCCATCAGCCCCATATCGTCAGGCATCAGCAACCGCGCCACGACGATCGAAACGACCATCTGCAACAGAATGGTTCCCAGCTTCTCGCTCAGACTCCACGCCACGCCGCTGGCGACCCTATCGCGCAACTCTCCGCCCATGCCGCTCTATTTCAAATGAGCCTGACGCTCCTCATTGCGGCGTTTGATGTCGCCGATCTTGGCGATTTCGATGTAGGAAGCACCGCGCACGGCGCCGAAACTGCCGCCGATGGCCACCACCATATCCTCGTCCTTCAACTCCAGATAACGCTGGTTGATGAACTCCATCGCATCGCCCAAGAAATGGTAGGAGTCCTCCTTGCTCTTGCTGCGCAGAATGGGCATGACGCCGTAGGAGAGTCCCAGCAGCCGCTGCGCCTGCAACGTATAGCAGACTGCAATGACGAGCGTCGTCGGACGGAACGCTGCGATGTAACGCCCCGTGCGCCCCGTCAGCGTATCGAGCAGAATGGCCCGAATGGGCAGGTTGGTCGAAGCACGTACCGCCGAGCGGGCGATCTGCGCCGTAATTTCGTGGTTGACCGACACCATATGAATGTCGATAAACGGGGTCGAATAGGCTTCGTCGCGTTCGATCGCCTTGGCGATACGCGCCATCGTCTCGACCGACTCCACGGGATAGGCGCCCGAAGCGGTCTCGTCGCTCAGCATGACGGCGTCGACCCGCTCGTAGATGGCGCTGGCCACGTCGCTCACCTCGGCACGCGTCGGACGCGGTGAAGCGACCATCGAGTAGAGCATCTGCGTGGCGATGATGACCGGTCGTTTGGCGGCGATACACTTGTCGACGATCATGCGCTGCGTGATGGGAATCACCTCGGCAGGCAGTTCGACACCCAGATCGCCGCGTGCCACCATGATGCCGTAAGAGGCCTCGATAATCTCGTCGATGTTGTCGATGCCCTCCTGATTCTCGATCTTCGAGATGATCTTGATACCGCTGTTCCGGCTGTCGAGAATCTCCTGCACGGCCTCGACGTCGCGGGCACTGCGCACGAACGAATGGGCGATGAAATCGACGTCGTTCTCCGTGGCCCACTCGATATACATCCGGTCTTTCTCGGTCACCGACGGCAGGTCGATCGACACGTTGGGAACGTTGACGCTCTTGCGCGAACGCAGCGTACAGTCGCGCATCACGCGGCAGATCAGCTCCTCTTCGGTCTTCTCTTGGACAAGCAGCTCCATCTCGCCGTCGGCGATGAGCATCGTGACCCCCACCGGCACATCGTGCACGATATGTTCGACATTCATATAGATCACTTCGCGCGTCGAAGGAATATCCGCCTGCACGCTCGTACCGCGCACCTTCACCCGATCGCCCGCCGCGAAAGGGATTCCGTCGGGATAGGCATCGGCCATGCGCGTCACACGGATTTCAGGCCCCTTCGTATCGAGCATGACGGGGATCGAATTCGAGACGCTGCGCACCATGCGGATGATCTCGGCGGCATTCTCCAGCGAAGCGTGCGCCGAATTGATGCGCACGATGTTCATCCCCGCCTTGAAAAGGCTTCGTACCAACTCTTCCGTGCAACGCTGCACCGAAAGCGTCGCTACTATTTTCGTTCTTTTAATCATAATGCAAGCTAATTATTCAGTTGTTCAATAAGAATCCGACCGTTTCGTTGCAAAGCGCCGCACAGAGGCCGGTTTTCCGAAAGCGGCATCCCGCCCGAGAAAAGGGCAAGGCCCTGCACTCATGCTATTTATTCTGCAAAAGCAGTGCCTCGACGCCCAGCCGGTAGGAATCGAGTCCGAAGCCCATGATCGACCCCCGCACGACAGGCGCCAGCAGCGACACGTGGCGGAACTCCTCACGGGCCAGAATCGACGAGATATGCACCTCCACCACAGGCGTCGTAACGGCGGCAACGGCATCGCGCAGCGCCACCGACGTATGGGTATATCCTCCGGCATTGAGTACTACGCCGCCGTAACGGCCTTCGCTGCGATGCAGGGCATCGATCAGCTCCCCCTCGACGTTCGACTGGAAATAATCCAACTCGACGTCGGGAAAGTACGTTCGCAGCTGTGTGAGATACTCCTCGAAAGCGGTCGATCCGTAGACCGCCACATCGCGCCGCCCCTGTAAATTGAGGTTGGGGCCGTTCAGAACCAAAATCTTCATCGCCTTCCGTATTTGAAAACAAAGACAGTGCAAGCCGCGAGCGGGGACCGATTCATCCGATCATGCCGAGGCGAAGCCTATCCAAACAAAAGTTTATCTACGGCAAAGATAGGTTTTTTCCCGATATTTCTTCGCTTTTCGCAGGGCGAATCCGATGCGGCGGGTCGGAACGGCATCCGAGTGCTCTGCGGCGACCCGACGGCCGCGATCCTCCGATCCCGACTCATGCGTCATTTTTTTCGCACGATATTTCCCGACCGAACCCCGAAAAAATAGTATCTTTGTTCCATGACCGAATTCGAATTGATCGCCCGCATCGGGCAGCTTTTCGCGAACGTACCCCGTAACGGCTTCGAGGAGCCGGGGGACGACTGCACGACACTCCGTGTCAGCGACGATGAGTCGTTGCTCTTCTCTACGGATCTGCTCACCGAAGGAATCCATTTTCTGCGCGAAACGACACCGCCCTACGAACTGGGACGCAAGGCGCTCGCAGTCAATCTGAGCGACATAGCCGCCATGGGCGGACGCACCGTTGCCGCACTGCTCTCGGTAGCGCTGCCGCCCGATGCGGCAGGCCAGTGGGCCGAAGCGTTCCTCGAGGGTTACCGCGACCTTTCGGCCGAGGAGGGGGTGATGCTCGCCGGCGGCGATACGACCTCGTCGCGCCGCGATATTACGATCAACGTCACGGTCATCGGCCGCGCGGCGGATCGTCACATCAAACGCCGCAGCGACGCCCGTGTGGGCGATGCAATCGTTACGGCGGGCCAGCTCGGCGCCTCGGGCGCCGGACTGCGCGACCTGCTGGCGGGGAATCTCGACTCCTCCAACGCCCGCATCCACAACGCGCCCGTCGCACAAACCGCCGAAGGCGTATGGCTCGGAGAACGTACCGAGGTACACGCCATGACCGACCTTTCGGACGGATTGGCCTCCGATCTGTGCCACATCCTCGAAAAATCGCACGTCGGAGCGACGGTCGATCTCGAACGCATCCCGATTGCGGCCGGCTCCGATCTGATAACGGCCGTTACGGGCGGGGAAGATTACAAACTGCTCTTCACGGCCGCTCCCGAATCACTGACGGAACTCTGTCGGGCCTTCGAATCCCGCTTCGGCAGCCCGCTCTACCCGATCGGCGTCATCACTGCCGCCGAAACCTGCGAAATCGTCTGGCTCGACCACGGCAAACCGTTCCGGCCCGATTGGCACGGGTACGAACACAATGCCTGATCGGCATTTTTCAGGCAAGAGAACGAATTCCGGCCGGATAATACGCTGAAAAGACGGGCGCATTCTTTGAAACGGCCGATTTATTTCCTATCTTGTGAATCGCAACCCTCTCTGCGCCATGAACACGCCCCAACGACTCCTCCTCGCCGGAACGCTGGTCTCATGCGGCTGCTCGCCGTCCGTCAAACTGACGAACCAGACCCCGCAGCCTCCGATACCGGAAGATTCGGTCCGCATCGTGCAGACCGTCGAATATCCCGATTCGGCGCGCAAGGTCGCCGATTTTATGATTTGGCCTCCCCGAATGCGAGGAACGGCGCGCCGCGCCGCACGCGACATCACCCGTCCGCTGCACCGAGCGGCAGCGAGCAACGGCGCCGAACTGGCCGTCGTCCGAACAAGTTCGACGATGCATTTTCTCTGGGGGCGCAAACACTCCGTCTCGGGGTCGCTGCTGACCCTGCGCGACTGCGAAGCACCGCTCTATGCCGCCGACTCGATCCTCCCCGATTATTACAGTGAAGGGGAGCGACAACGAGCGATCCGTTGCCAGCTCAAAGAGGAAAAGCGACAAAAACGGGATGAAGACCTTCGCACCGACCGGCGTGCACCCAAACACGCCTTCACGTTGGCGGCAGGCTATCTGCACGGATTCAATGCACTCGAAGCCGCAGGCGTCCCTTGGCACAGAAACCGCCACCGCAGTTGGAGCCTCGAAGCAGCGTATACCTTTACCGATTACAGCAAGGTAAGTTTCGGAGCGCGCTATCTGTACAGTTGCGACAGCGATTCCGCCGTAGACGTAATCGACTGTTTCTATGTCGGCCCCTTCCAAACTCGGATATTTCCCACCGGAGGCCGAAGCGATCTGCATTATATCGCCCCCGAACTCGGTTTGGCCCAACGATTCGCCAAAAAGAGAATGTTATTGCGCGAACGCACCGGTATGGGTGCATGGATTGCCGACATCAGACAATACCGACAAGCCGGCGTGGGACTGCTCCTGAATCTCGAACTGGAATATCGTCTCTGCCGACGTATCGGGCTACGCATCGGAGCTACGTTTTGCGGCACGTTGAAAGCCTGCTATCTATACGAAGACGACTACTCGATCCGAACGATCTCCGAAGTCGATAGTTTCCGCAACATCGCTTTCGCCGGCACGAACTACACCTTCGGTCTGAATATCGATCTTTAATCCGCAACGGTCCGGCTTTCAGTCCGGCAGTCGAGCGTATCGCACTGCACAGCTTCGGGGATGAACCGGCGGCGGAACGAATCGCCTGCCACACGCGAGATGAAACTCCAGCGCGTAAGGATAGCTGCGAGCAGCAGCGCCGCACTCAGCAACATCAGTTTCTCCTGCAGGGAACGCGCCCGCCACCACGATAAAAGTTTCATAAGAGATTGGAATTTGTCCGCAAAAAACTGTACCTTTGGGTTGTATTTTCACTTCAACGGCAAATGTACTAAAAAAACCGGAAAACGATATGAAGAAAACCGTAACGCTGAACGATAAGACCTTCGAGGTAATGATCCCCGCCCAAACCATCGATCGGGCCGTCGCCGCCGTCGCCGAGCGCATCAATGCCGACTACGCCGACCGAGAGCGTCCGATCTTCGTCGGAGTGCTCAACGGGGCGTTCATGTTTATGAGCGATCTGATCAAGAAGATCGACTTCACCTGCGAGGTTTCGTTCGTCAAACTCGCCTCCTACGAAGGAACCTGCTCGACGGGCAACGTGGAATGCCTGCTGGGACTCAACGGCGACATCGCGGGGCGCCACATCATCATCGTCGAAGACATCGTCGACACGGGCCGCAGCATCGCCCATATGTTCGACGACCTCAAGCGCCGCAACCCCGCCAGCATCGAGGTCTGCACGCTCTTCTTCAAACCCGCCTCCTACCACGAGCCGCTGCCGATCCGTTACCGTGCGCTCGAAATCGGCAATGAATTCATCGTAGGCTACGGACTCGATTACGACCAGCTGGGCCGTAACCTCAAGGATATTTACGTCGTAACGCAATGATCGACACCGACCCTGCGCTTTTCGAAGGCGGCCGCAAGCTGCCGCTCGTGGAGGACTTCTACACCATTCAGGGCGAAGGCTTCCATGCGGGCAAACCCGCCTATTTCATCCGTCTGGGCGGCTGCGACGTAGGCTGCCGCTGGTGCGATGCAAAATACACTTGGAATCCCCGCCGTTACCCTCCCGTCGACGTGCAGGTGGTCATCGACCGCGCATTGGCCTGTCCGGCCCGCGCGATCGTCATTACCGGCGGCGAACCGCTGCTCTATCCGCTCGACCTCCTCACGCAAACCCTGCACGAGAAGGGGCTGCAGATCTTTCTCGAAACGTCGGGTACACACCCCTTCAGCGGCTGCTTCGACTGGGTATGTCTCTCACCCAAGCGGCAGCAACCGCCGCTCGACGAGGCTTTCCGACGGGCGCACGAGCTGAAGGTTATCGTCGAGAAGGAGGAGGATTTCGAATGGGCCGAACGGAACGCAGCGCGCGTCGGCGACGGCTGCCTGCTCTATCTTCAGCCCGAATGGAGTGTCTACGAGCGTGTGATGCCGCTGATGGTGGAGTACGCCAAAGCGCATCCGCAGTGGAATATCTCGATTCAGACTCATAAATTCATGCACATCCCCTGACGCAGATGAAACGCGGTATCGGACGCAAACTCTGGATCGGCGCGACACTGCTGGTCATCGTCCTGACAGCTTTCGCCGCAGGCCGCAACCTGATCCATGCCTTCAAGATCCGCAGTCAGATCCGGGTGCTGGAGCGCGAAAAGGCGCTCTACGAGCAGAAGATCGCACGCGACAGCACGCTCATCGAGCAGCTCAAGCAGGACGATTTCCTCGAACAGTATGCCCGCGAGCATTTCCACATGCAGCGTAAGGGCGAGAAAGTCTATATCGTCAAGTAATCGTTCCCGAAACAAAATGCGGAGGGGTTGCGAATAATCGCAACCCCTCCGCATTCATTCGGGCTAAGGTTCTATACCAGCCCCGAAAAGCCCATGAAGGCCATGGCCAGAATGCCGGCCGTCACCAGCGCGATCGGCGTTCCGCGGAACGCTTCAGGTACATCCTCCAGTTCGAGCCGCTCGCGGATGCCGGCGAAGAGCACCAGCGCCAACGCGAAGCCCAAGGCCGTGGAGACCGAATAAACGACGCTCTGCAACAGCGAGAACTCCTTCTGGATCATCAGGATTGCCACACCCAGCACGGCGCAGTTGGTCGTAATGAGCGGCAGGAAGATGCCCAGCGCCTGATACAACGCCGGCGAGAGTTTCTTGAGCATGATCTCGACCATCTGCACCAAGGCCGCGATCACCAGAATGAAGACGATGGTCTGCATATACTGGATTTGCAGCGGATCGAGAATATAGGTCTGGATCGACCACGCCACGAGCGCCGTGAGCGCCATGACGAAGGTCACGGCCGCCCCCATGCCCATCGAGGTCTCCACCTTGGACGATACGCCCAAGAAGGGGCAGATGCCGAGGAATTGAGCCAGCACGACGTTGTTGACGAAGATGGCTCCGATGATGATTGCAAAGTAAGATATCTGCTCCATGACTATTTCTTGGCTAATTTGTTAAACACGACCATCAGATACCCCAGCACGAAAAATCCGCCGGGCGCCAGCACGAACACGAGCGGCATGTAGTCGCTCGTGCCGAGCGAACAGCCGAACACGGCACCGCTGCCCAGCAGCTCGCGGATCATGCCGATGACCGTAAGCGACAGCGTGAAACCCAGACCGATGCCCAGACCGTCCAGCGCCGAATCGAAGGCATTGTTCTTCGAGGCGAACGCCTCGGCGCGTCCCAGAATGATGCAGTTCACGACGATCAGCGGAATGAAGACGCCCAGCGTGGCGTACAGTGCCGGCACGAAGGCCTGCATCAGCATCTGCACGACAGTCACAAACGAGGCGATCACCACGATGAAGGCCGGAATACGCACCTTATCGGGAATCAGGTTCTTGATGAGCGAAATGACGATGTTCGACAGGATCAGCACCGCCATCGTGGCGACACCCATGCCGAATCCGTTGGCGGCGCTGGTCGTCGTACCCAGCGTAGGACACATGCCGAGCACCAGCACGAAGGTGGGATTCTCCTTGACGATTCCCCTGAGGATCAGTTGCAGTTTATTCATTGTTTCCTCCTTTCTGGGCATTATCGCCCGTTTGCGCGGAGACGCCCGCCGTGGAATCGGCCGCAGCCCCCGAGGCGTCGTCGGTAGCTCCCGAAGCCGTATCGGCAGCGGTAGAAGTCGCACCCGACACTCCGTCCCATGACTCTCCGACGGTCTGTTTGTAAGCGGTATAAGCACGCGCCATCGCATCGACGTAGGCGCGCGACGAGATCGTGGCGGCCGTCAACGCATCCACGTCGCCGCCGTCTTTCTTCACCGCAAGTTTCATTTCGCCCGGATTCCGGCCTTCGAAGCTGGCGAAGAGCGGATTGCCCGCATCGGCCATCTTCGTGCCCAGACCCGGCGTCTCGGTCTGTTCCAGTACGTTGACGTTGAGCACGCGCCCCGCAGCATCGAATCCGACCATCATCTTGACGACGCCGCCGAAACCCTTCTTGGAGATCGTCTCCACGGCATAGCCCACGATCGCTTCGCCCGAACGGGCCGTATGGACCGTGACAGGCAGCTCGTCGAGCGTCAGTTCCGCCGTCTCGGTCCCATCGAAAGCCGGCAGCACGGCGCGCAGCGCCGCTTCGGTCGCAGCGGCCTTGGCCTCGGCGATCGGCTCGACGGTAATCATATTGACATAGCCCACTCCCGCCGATGCGACGAGCGTAATGGTAAAGAGCACGGCTACCATGTTCACAAGTGTACTTTTCATCGTCCTCCTACTTTTTGGCGCCGAAACGCTTGGGTTTGACAGAGCGATTGATCAGCGGCACGGCGGCGTTCATCACCAGAATCGCAAACGACATGCCCTCGGGATAGGCACCCCACAGACGGATGCACATCGTAATGAAACCGATGCCTACGGCGTAGATCACTCCGCCACGCACGGTCATCGGCGAGGTGGAGTAGTCGGTGGCCATAAAGACCGCCCCCAGAATGGCACCGCCTGCCAGCACGTGGAAGACGGGAAACTCATAGAGCAGGCTGCCCGTCCAGCCGCGGCCGAGCGCCACGAAGAAAGCGAACAGGGCCATCGTCGCCAAGATCGTCACGGGAATATGCCACGTGATGACCCGCCGCCACAGCAGGTAGACGAAACCCGCCAGCAGCGCCAGCGCAGCCACTTCGCCCAACGAACCGGGGATCGAACCGAAGAGCATGTCCTGATAGTCGACCGCCGAAGCCGAGACGGCCCCGAACTTGACGGCCGCCAGCGGCGTAGCGCCCGAGAAGGCGTCGGCGACGGCATCGGCCGGCAGCGGAAACGACGTCATCTGGGCGGGATAGGCGATCAGCAGGAAAACACGCCCGACCAACGCAGGATTGAACGGGTTCTTGCCCAGACCGCCGAAAGTCATCTTGCCGATGGCGATGGCGACGAAGGCGCCGATGATGACGATCCACCACGGAATCGACGCCGGAAGGTTGAAGGCCAGCAACACGCCGGTCACCACCGCAGAAAGATTCCCGACGGTCGGAGCGCCACGCAGCATGAAACGCTGGATCAGATACTCGAACACGACGCAGCACGCCACCGACAGCGCCGTAACGCCCAGCACGCTCCAGCCGAAGAGCAGCGCCGAGACGACCAGTGCGGGCAGCAGCGCAATCACCACGTCGCGCATGATCTTCGTCGTGGACTCCGCACTGTGGACATGCGGCGACGGCGCGACAAAAAATTGATTTGCCATAGATTATCTCTTTTTTATTTTCTTCACTTATTTTTTGGAGCGTTTGCCGCCGCACGGGCACGGATCAGCCCCATGACCCGCTGTTTGCCCAGCCGGATGTAGTCCAGCAGCGGCAGATCGGCCGGGCAGGTGAACTGGCAGCAGCCGCACTCGATGCACGAGGTGACCTCCTCCCCTTCGAGACGCTCCCACAGCTGTTTGCGCGCGAGTTTCGAAAGCAGATACGGCTCCAGCCCCATCGGGCAGGCCTGCACGCACTTAGCGCACTTGATGCAGGCACTCTCCGCGCGGCGCCGCGCCTCGGCGCCGCTCAAAACCGTGATGCCCGAACACCCCTTCGTAACGGGCGAAGCGAGGTTGACCATCGCACGCCCCATCATCGGGCCACCGTTGAGCACCTTCACGTCGCCTTCGGGCAGACCGCCCGCTGCGTCGAGCAGCGCCGAGATCGGCGTACCCATACGCACCAGATAGTTCGACGGCGTCTTCATGCCCTTGCCCGTCACCGTCACGATCCGTTCGACGAGCGGCTTGCGCTTCTGCACGGCCTCATAGACGGCCACCGTCGTCGAGGCGTTGCACACCACGGCGCCCACGTCGATCGGCAATCCGGGAGGCGGCGGTACCTGACGGCCCGTCACGGCAGCGATCAGCTGTTTTTCACCCCCCTGAGGGTACTGCACCCGCAGCGGCGTGACCCGCACACCCGTATAATGTTTCGACAATTCGCGCAGAAAGACGATGGCGTCGGGTTTGTTGTTCTCGATCCCGATCTGCGCCTGCTTCACGCCCAGCGCACGCATCAGAATCGTCGTGCCGACCATCAACTCCTCACCCTTCTCGAGCATCGTGCGGTGGTCGGAGGTAAGATAGGGTTCGCATTCCACTCCGTTGATAATCAAGAACTCGGCCTTCTTGCCGGGAGGCACCGACAACTTCACGTGCGTGGGGAAGGTCGCACCGCCCATACCGACGATGCCGGCCGCCTTGATCCGCTCGAGAATCTCCTTGGGTTCGAGCGTACATTCGCGCACCAGATCGGGCGTAAGATCGACCTCCGGCGCCCACTCGTCGCCTTCGCGTTTGATCGTAATCATCATCTGACGCAGCCCCTGCCCGTTGGGCTGCAAATCCACAGCCGTCACCGTACCCGAAATCGGAGCATGGATGTTGGCCGACATGAAGCTCGCAGCCTCGGCGATCAACTGTCCCGCGAGCACCTTGTCGCCTTTGGCGACCTTCGCCACGGCCGGTGCGCCGATATGCTGCGCCAGCGGAATCTGCACCGTATCGGGCAGCGCGAAGCGCTCGACGGCCACGGCCCGCGACAACTTGTTATCCGACGGATGGACTCCGCCGATGGGAAATGTTTTCATAGATAACTTTTTCCTGTTCGATTATTCACTTTTGGGGGACTCCTCGGCCGCAGGCTTCGCGGGGGCGGGTTTCACAACGGCAGTCGCACCAGCGGCCGGAGCGGCCTTCTGTTCGCGCGGCAGCGGTTCCATACCTACCAGACGGATGGCGCCAGTGGGGCATTCGTTCACGCACTTGCGGCACAGCTTGCACTTCAGCGGATCGATGTAAGCGAGGTTGTCCCCCAGCGTGATAGCATCGAACGGACAGACCTTGACGCACTTGCCGCAACCGATACAACCCGCCTTGCAGGCCTTCATCACCACGGCGCCCTTGTCCTTCGAGACGCACGACACATAGACCGCACGGTGTTTGGGCCACTTCTTGCGCAGCTCGATGATGCCCTTCGGACACGCCTTGACACAGGCGCCGCAAGCCGTACACTTGTCGGCGTCGACCACCGGAAGCCCCGTTTCGGGATCCATCGAAAGCGCGCCGAAAGCGCACGAAGCCACACAGTCGCCGAAGCCCAGACAACCGTATGCACAGCCCGTCTCGCCCACATAGAGCGAAGCCGCCACGGCACACGACTGCGCACCGTCGAAACGGTTCGTGCGGGGCCGTTTGGCACACATTCCGCCGCACCGCACCGTTGCGGTCTGCGCCTCCTTCTCGGGAGCCGTCTTGCCCAGATACACGGCGCACTGCTTCATCACGTCGGCGCCGCCCACCGGACAGTACAGCTCGGAAATATCCTCGCGTTTGACCAGTGCGTCGGCCATTCCCCGACAGCCGGCGAAGCCGCAGCCGCCGCAGTTCGCACCGGGCAGCATCTTCTCCACGACATCGATGCGGGGATCCTCCTCGACCCGGAACTTCCGGGCGACGAAATAAAGCACGATCGCCGCCAATACTCCCAGCACGCAAAGCGTCAGGATCGTATAAAGCAATACTTCCATTATTGTTTATGAATTTTGAAATGAATTTTCCTCTCCAGACGCTCCCTAAACAGATAGAGCGCCGCATAATAGAGAACGACGCCGCCCAATGCCGTCAACGCGGCCGCGCCGTCGCCCCAGCCGGCGAGCGACGCCGACACAAGCGCCCCCAGCAACACGACGAAAGGCACGACATAAGCCCATAAGACTGCTGTCATGCCCATATTTCGTTCCACAGAAATCACGACACGCTCCCCCTGCGTAAAAGCCGAGGCTTCGGATGTCGTGACCTCGATCCGTTTTCGGGTCGATTCACCCATCCCGCACGCCATACGTGCATGACAGGCGGCGCAGGCGCTCTGCGCCGTCAGCTCTACCTCTACAACACCATCGCCCACACGCATAACCGTGGCGATATGTTCGATCGGCCGCGCCATCGCCGCCTAATCGCCGTACTTATTGGTTAACGGCAGAATACGTTCGTGACCGAACGCGCAGGCCGAGAGCCGCAGCACGGGCGGGAACTGGTAACGCTTCTTCTCGTTGCGCATCACCATCTGGTGGATCTTCTCCACCACCTCGGCGTCGAAACCCGCATTGACGATCTCCTCACGATGCTGCCCCTCCTCGATCATACGGAACAGAATGGCATCCACCACTTCGTAGGGCGGCAGAATATCGCTGTCCTTCTGACCGGGGTGCAGCTCCGACGACGGTTCCTTGGTAAGGATGCTCTCGGGAATCACATCGCCGTGCAGTTTGTTGATATACCGCGCCAGATCGTAGATCTCGCCCTTGTACAGGTCGCCCGTGACGCTGAACGCACCGGCCGTATCGCCGTAGAGCGTACAGAATCCGAGTGCATTCTCACTCTTGTTCGAGGAGTTGAGCAGGATATATCCGCACTTGTTCTGCAACGCCATCAGCATGATGGTACGCAGACGCGCCTGAATATTCTCCTCCGTAGCGTCGAACGCCGTACCGCCGATAACGGGTTTCATCGTGTCGACGACGGTTTTGTACGCCTCCGTAATCGGTACCACGTCGTAGCCGATTCCCAGATTATCGGCCAGACAACGTGCATCGACCACCGAGTGGTCGGACGAAAACTGCGAAGGCATCAGCAGCGCCTTGACATTTTCGCGCCCCAACGCCTCGACGGCAAGGCAGGTGACTACCGCCGAGTCGATACCGCCCGAGAGGCCGATGGCGGCCTTCTTGTACCCGTTCTTCTGGAAATAATCGCGCAGACCGCAGACCGCAGCCGAATAGACCATGCGCGTGCGATCCTTGTAGGTGGTGTATGGCATCGGGATCGGGGCATGTTCGGCCCGCGTGTCGAAGATTGCGAAATCCTCCTCGAAACTCTTCATCAGCAGCTCGATCTCTCCGTCGGCACCCATGACCGCAGACGTGCCGTCGTAGACGATTTCGGTCGAACCGCCCACCTGATTGATCAGCATGATGCGCTTCGACTCCACATACGAGAGATCGTGCATCATGTTGTAACGATAGGTCATCATCCCCTTGCCGAAACGGCGGGCGTTGATGCTGAGGATCAGGTCGACCGACTTGTCGAAATTGGAGGCACGGCTCAGGTCGTCTCCCACGATGACGGCCACCTTTTCACCGCAGACGGTGATCGTCTCGCAGCCGCTCCCCGGAACGAGAAATCCCATTTCACGGCGTGCCGTGATAAAACGCTTGCTTACGCAACACTCGACCTCGCCATGCTGGATGACGGCAGCTGCGCTCACCGTACCGCATTCGGTCAACACGGGAACGCCCACCACGGCCGCGATACGGCTGCAATGCGAAGCGATCTCGTCCAACGCCTCCTCGCAAAGTTCGATAAACGTCGTTTTACACAACAGGTCCATGGCGGGAGTTCCGCTGAGTGCCTGTTCGGCGAAGACGACGAGATCGGCGCCTTCGGTCTTGGCTCGCTCGACGGCGTCAATGATTTTCGACTTGTTCCCTTCAATGTCGCCGATCGTATAATTAAGCTGAGCAAGAGCGATTTTCATCTATCAGGAATTTTAATTTTCTAATATATATTGTGCAAAGTTAACGATTATTTGGAGAAAACGGTATGTTTTTTCTCTAAATTATACCGGTCGACATTTCCCCGCACGCTGAAACTCGAATCGGCACACTCCGAAGGAGACTCCGATCGGAAACGATGGACATTTCCGACAGCACGAGTGCCCTTCCCAGCCTTCCGCGATTCCGTCATGCTGCACACAACGGACTTATCGATTTATCCGACCCGTCGCGGCTGCGAACTTCGGCAAATCGCTGAGCCGGAAGAGGTGTCGATACGCTACGGAAAAATTGCGGAATTAACCGTGCAGGTCGTATCCGCCTTCGGAGGAGCACCCGCCGCTTCCGAACGAATCGCCGGTCCCCTAAAAGGACGATACGGCAAAAAAAACGGAGGTTCCGCCCAAAAAGAGACGAAACCTCCGTGATCCGAAATGCCCGAATTACTCCTCTGCGCTGTCGGGATCCGCAACCAAGATACGGCCGCAGTATTCGCAGATGATGATCTTCTTACCTTGACGTATATTCGCCTGACGCTGAGGCGGAATACGGTTAAAACAACCGCCGCAGGCATCGCGTTTCACCGTCACTACGGCCAGTCCGTTATGCACGTTGCGGCGAATCCGGTTGTAGGCCGCAAGCAGCCGCTCGTCGATCTTGGCTTTGGCGACATCCGCTTGCTGCCCGAACTCGGCGACCTGCGAGGCGGTCTCCTCCTCGATGCTCTTCAACTCGTTCTGCTTCACCTCCAGATCGGCTTTCCGATCGGCGACGATCTCTTCCGTCTCCTCCAGCTGTGCCTTCTTGGCCTTGCTGGCGGCAGCATACTCCTTCAGGCGTTTTTCGGCCAGCTCGATCTCCAGCTCCTGATACTCGATCTCCTTGGTGATGGCATCGAACTCGCGGTTGTTGCGCACGTTGTTCTGCTGCTCCTTATAATTACCGATGAGAATCTTGGCCTGATCGACCTCGCGCTTGCGCTGCTTCGTGAGGGCGTTCAACTCCTCGATCTCGCCGTTGATGTGCTCGATACGGGTGTTCAAACCGGCCAACTCGTCCTCCAGATCCTGCACCTCCAGCGGAAGCTCTCCTTTGATTTTGTTGATTTCGTCGATCTTCGAATCGATTTTCTGTAACTCATAGAGTGCCAGAATTTTCTCCTGCATGGAGTAATCGACTTCGGCTGTTTTCTTCTGTGCTGCCATATGTCGTGTTTAATTATTTAAACAAAGGTAATTCACCGGATTGCATGAGCATTGACTCTTGCGAACGGCAAAGGTACGTAAATTTTTTGAAAAAATCTCAAATAATAGTTCAATTGCGCAATATTCGCTTTCGAAATGGCCGATATCCGCCACCGTGAGCCATCCCGAAGGGGCCATGAAGTCGTTATACTTCAGATCGGCCGTCAGATAAAGCTCGGCACCCGCCCGCCGTGCTTCGCCGATAAGCGACCCGCCGGCGCCCGTACAGACCGCCACGCGGCGCACCCGTTCATGCACGACGCGGCTATGCCGCAGCGCCCCGACATGCAGCCGTCGTCCCACTTCACGCAGATAATCGATCATCGGCACGGCCTCGGGCAGCTCGCCCACCACGCCGAAACCGATCCCTTCGCCCTTGCCGGGCGACGGCTCCAGCACCGTCAGCGAACCGATTCCCAGATCGCCTGCCAGCCGCCAGCTCATACCGCCCGGCGCACTGTCCAGATTGGTATGGCAGGCATAGAGCGCGATGTCGCTGCGCACGGCCCGTGCCACGCACCGCTGCACGTAATCGGCGTCGTTGAGCCGTTTGAGCGGATGGAAGATGATCGGATGGTGCGTCACGATCAGGTCGCAGCCCTCCCGCTCGGCCTCGGCGAGCACCTCCTCGGTAACGTCTACGGCCAACAGCGCGCGGACGACCTCCCGTTCGGGATCGCCCACCACCAGACCGGCGTTGTCGTAACTCTCCTGCAACGCAAGCGGCGCAAAACGCTCGATTACGTCGGTTATCTCCTTGATCTTCATAGGTCAGAAAAGCGATTGTTCGTAGAATGCGAATAACTCCTTGTGTTCTGCCTCCTCTTTCTTCTTGCGCCCGCGCCGCGCCTTGGTCTGCGCGGCGGGAGCGTCTGCGGTCGCAGCAGCGGGCTGCGACGTCTCGGGCAGATCGGTATCGACCACGATCGCCCGCTCGGCGCCCTCTTTAAGCTCGTTGCGTACCTCGACGAGCTGCGCACGGATCGATTGCAGCCGCTCCAGCAGCTCCATATCGCGCGTTACACCCTGCGTACCGCCCTTCAAGGCCCGCCGAGCGCCGTCGAGCGTCATCCCGCGCTCCTTGACCAGATGGTAGATCAACTTGAGGTTTTCCACGTCCTCGGGCGTAAACATCCGGTTGCCCTTCTTGTTCTTCTGCGGTTTCAGCACCTCGAATTTCGACTCCCAATGCCGAATCAGAGAGGGGTTGACGTCGAACATCTCCGACACCTCGCCCATCGAGTAAAACAGTTTCTTAGCCATATCCCGTAAAATTAATCGTCCTATCCTTTGAGTATCCGCAGCGAATTCGGATACAAGTTATTGCAACGTCGTCCGATGCGTTTGGCAAAGCCGAGTGCTGCACCTCCGGCCGTCACCAGATTCATCCCTTCCGCAAAGCGTTCGGCCGCCACTTCGCCGCGCCGCAGGTAAGCGAGTGCCTCCTCCATCTGCAACTCGCACACCGCCGTCGCCGCACGGCGCATCCCCGTAAAGAGCGCCAGCGCATGGGCGGGTTTGAGGACTCCCTTGAAAAGCTGCCCCATCTCCACGCCCGACGAAATGACGTTGAGCACGCCCGACAGCGTCAGCACCGCCTCCGCCTGCGGCCGCCAATAGCCGTAGAAGGTATCGCCCACCGCAGCGAATCGCATCCTCTCGGGCTCCTCGACCCACCGTTCCAGCTCCTGCTCGGCACGGCGGTCGGCCCATGCCATCGGGGCGCGCAGCGGTTTCGGCATCCGCAGCCGTTCGCCGCTGCCGGAGCGCTTACGCACCGCCGCAGCGAAAAACCCTTCGCCCTCGACTCGGTGGGGATAGAAACGGAACGTCTGGAAATCACCCTCCGTGCCGCATACGATCCCCCATTCCGATTCGACCCCGATCCGCTCGGCCGGCTCGGTCTGCCCGTCGGTCCACGCCGAGAATTCACGCAGCACCCCTTCGTTCTCCGTAAAGTTAAAGGTGCAGGTGCTGTACAGCAGCAACCCGCCCGGGCGCAATGCCCGCCACGCTTCGCGCAGGATCGCACGTTGCCGGTCGGCACATAACGCTACATTGACCTCGCTCCACTCCGCACGCGCCTGCTCCGACTTGCGGAACATTCCCTCGCCCGAACAGGGGGCATCGACCGCTACGACGTCGAACCATCCTTCGAGGCGGGCGATCTGCGACGGATCGTTGACCGTCACAGCCACGTTACCCAAGCCCCATTTGCGGACATTATCGGCCAGCACGGCTGCACGGCTGCGGACGATCTCGTTCGCGACGACCAGCCCGTCACGCCCTGCGAGCGTCGAGTAGAGGGTCGTCTTGCCGCCCGGAGCCGCACACAAGTCGAGCACCCGCCCGCCTTCCGCCCCGCCGCACGCTGCGACGATATGCCCCACGAACTGCGACGACGCCTCCTGCACATAGTAGCGTCCCGCATGGAAATCGGGATCGAGCGTAAAGGAGGGACGCTCGTCGAGCCAGTATCCGCCTTCGCTCCATCCGATCGGCCGTTCGGAGGGCGCAGAAAGTCCTTTGGCGGCATTGAGCCGCACCGAGACCGACGACTCCTCTTCCAGCGCCCGACACAAAGCCCCGCCCTCGTCGGAGCCCAGTTCGCGCAGAACGCGTTCAACGAATTTCACAGGCAGCATCTCTACCGGCTCCGCTCGTTACGCAAGCCGTCGATCCGCCGGCAAATCGTCTCCAGCACGGCGGGATTCTCCACGAAATCCTCCGTATCCTTGTCGATGACAAGCACCTCGCCGTCGTAAATATCGTTGACCCAATGCTCGTACTTGGCATTCAGGCGGCAGAGATAGTCTTCGTCGATATTTATCTCATAATCGCGTCCGCGCTTGCGTATCTGCGCAATGAGCGTCGGCACGCTCGCCTTGAGATAGATCAGCAGATCGGGGCGGGGAATAAACCCCGAACCGAGCCGGAAAATACCCATATAGGTCTCCAGATCGCGCGTCGACATCAACCCCATCTGATGCAGGTTGTCGGCGAAAATATGCGCATCCTCGTAGATCGTGCGATCTTGAACGATCACGTCGTCCCCCGAAGCGAGCATGTCGAGCGTCTGCTGGATACGGCTGCCCAGAAAGTAGATCTGAAGGTGGAACGCCCACCGCTTCATATCGTTGTAAAAATCGCCGATATAAGGATTGTTGCTCTCCTCATAGTAGGCCTTCGCGTTGTAGCGTCGGGTCAAAATCTCGGTCAGCGTCGTTTTCCCGCTGCCGATATTTCCCGCAATTGCAATGTACATGGTCGTTATATTCTTCTTCGTTATCAATTCACACCTGCCGCCGCACATTCCTGCCGCGCATTGCCGCTGCGCGGAGTCCGACATTCCCTCCCCTTCGCCCCTCCCTTTGCCAAAGGGAGGGGTTTAAACGAAATCGGAACTCTATATTCTTCTTCGTTATCAATTCACACCTGCCGCCGCACGTTCCTGCCGCGCATTGCCGCTGCGCGGAGTCCGACATTGCCCGTCGATGTCGGCCGTTCGCCGCCGCCCCACGCGGCGGACTACATCTCGCCCGAACGGCTCGCAGTCCCGACCGCCGCCGGCGAACCGCAACTCCCCCGGCATCGACGCAGCGAACGACGCTACCCCTGCATTTCGGCAGCCACGCCCTGCTCGGTCATCGTCGCCAACACCTCCTCCAGTACTCGGCGGTCATTTGCCAGACGCGGAACCTTGTTCTTACCGCGCCGAAGCATCCATCGGGCAAACGTCCCGGCCGGCACGACGTGCATCTCGGGCGGCGCCATCGTACTGCGGCGCTTGGCCTCGTAATCGGAGTTGAGCCGCATCAATTCGCAGTCGAGCGCCTCCGCAAACGCCCCGAAACTCTCCGGCGCACGGTCGAACTCCACGATCCATTCGTGCGCGCCGCGCCCCTGCAAGGTCATATAGCGGGGCGCCGCCGTATACTCTCCGACCACAGCTCCGGTTCGGGTAGCGGCGTTCATCACCGCCCGCTCGGCATTTTCCATCACCAGCTCTTCACCGAAGGCGTTGATGAACTGGCGCGTACGGCCGGCGACTCTGATCCGGTAAGGATCGGTCGAGGTAAACTCCACCACGTCGCCCAGTTCGTACCGCCACAGTCCGTTGCTCGACGAGATGAGCATCGCATACCGTCGTCCCGTCTCTACCCCTTCGAGCGGCACTACGTCGTCGCCGTCGCGGAACTCGTAGTAAATATCGTAATCGAGCATCAGCAGCATGTCGTCGCGCGAAGCGTCGTCGGCAATAGCGAAAAATCCCTCCGAAGCGTTGTAGGTCTCCATATAGTGCATCCCGTCCGAAGGGATCAGTTCGCGGAACGCCGCACGATAAGGCTCGAATCCCACGCCGCCGTGCACGAACAGCTCGAGGTGCGGCCAGACTTCGCACAGATTGCGCCGCCCCGTAAACTCCACCATGCGGCGCAGCAGCGCCAGATTCCACGACGGTACACCGGCGAAAGCCGTCACCCGCTCGCCGGAACATTCGCGGCAGATACGTTCGACCTTCTCGTTGAAATCAGGCAGCAGCGCCGTCTCGCGGCGCGGCGTGCGGAACCAGCCGCTCCAGAAGGGCGTCCGTTCGACGAGCAGCGCCGACAGATCGCCCGTGACGATCCCGCCCTGTTTCGAACAGCTGCCGCCGAGCGTCAGGGTCTTCCCCTCGAACACCTGCGTCGAAGGGTATTGCCCGACATAGAAGGTCGCCACGTCGCGCAACCCCCGCGTATGACAGCGCCACAACGAGACGTCGGTGGCGGGAAGGTACTTGCTCCGTTCGGAGGTCGTCCCCGACGAGCGGGCGAACCACTGCACCCGGCCAGCGACCGTCACATCGGCCTCACCCGCCATCATGCGGTCGATATAGGGTTTGAACGAAACGTAATCGAACCGTTCCACCCGCTGCGCGAACGCTTCGGGGGTACGGATCGCCGCAAAATCGTATCGGCGGCCGAATTCGGTCCGTGCGTTCTCCCGCAGCAGGCGCTCGAGTTGTCTGCGCTGCGTCTCGACGGGATGACGGCGAAACCGTTCGACGGAGCGGCTGCGCAGCGAGAAAAAAGTTCGTAAAATCGTACTCTTGAATGACACCGGAAAGTAATTTACAACTACGCTACTCCGATCCCTTCATTCGTTCGGGTCGTATTCGGAGTGGGCAAGCCACTGTTAATCAATTAAAAAAATCGCACACACGCTCCACCGCATCCGGCAGAGCGAAGACTACCACGCGGTCGAAAGCCTTGATCTCGGTACTCCCCACGGCGATCTCCACCTTGTCGCCGCGGACGATGCCGCCGATGATGACATGCTCCGGCAGCCCCATATCCTTGATACGGCTGCGCGTAGCGGGCGAGTTGGGTTTGGCGATGAACTCCATCACCTCGGCCTCGCTGCCCGTGAGATACTTGATCGCCTGCACGTCGGTCGACATTGTAAAACGGAAGATATTCGACGCCGTAATCAGCTTCTTGTTGACGATCGTATCGATTCCCATGCTCTCGGCCAGATTGATATAATTGAGGTTCTCGACCTCGGCGATCACCTTCTTCACCCCCATGCGGCGTGCCAGCAGCGCCGCGAGGATGTTGGTTTCGCTGCGCCCCGTGACCGCCAGAAAGGCATCCATATTGGGCAGTCCCTCCTCGAGCATCACCTCGGTATTGCGGCCGTCGACATTGATGATGAGCGTCTTGTCCAACAGCTCCGCCAGCCGGTAGGCCTTTTCGGCGTTGTAGTCGATCAGCTTGACATTGACTTCGTCCTGCAACTCGCCGGCCACCTGCACGCCGATGCGCGATCCGCCCAGAATCATCAGGTTCTTCACCACGATGTGCGACTGTCCCGACAGGTCGTTCACTTCGCGCACCGCATCCTGACGGGCGATAACATAGATCGTATCGCCCTCCTGAAAGTGCTCCTCGGCGTGCGGAATGATCGTCTGGCCGTCGCGCGTGATGGCCACCGTACGATAGCTCAGCTCCGCATCGCTTTCCGAGAAACCCGTCAGCTCCTTGCCGATGAGCGGCGAGGTGGGTTCCAGCTTGAAGACCGACAACGAAAGCCGGCCGCCCGAAAAATCCACGTATTCGGTCGTCGAGGTATGTCCCAGCAGATTGACCACCTCCGCCGCCGCCACCTTTTCGGGGTAGAAGAGATAGTCGATTCCCATTTCGATGAAAATCTCCTTGTTGTTGGGTTCGAGATATTCGTTGTTGTCGATGCGGGCGATGGTCTTGCGCGCGCCGAGCTGCTTGGCAATTACCGCCGCGACGATGTTGTCGTTCTCGGTATGGTTCACCGCAATGAAGAGATCGCACTTACGCGTCGAGGCCTTGCGCAACGCCTCGAAGGTCGTCGAGTCCCCCTCGACGGTAATGATGTCGGCCAGCGTCCCCACCTCTTCGAGCGCTTTGGCGTCGTGGTCGATGACCGTGATGTCGTGGCCGTTGCCGCTCAGCATCGTTGCCAAGTGGCTGCCCATCTCTCCGGCTCCAGCTATGACGATTTTCATAATTACTCTCTTCTCAGTTTTCAGCGGGCGGTCTTCCCCGCCTGCATCCGGTCCCCGCCCGCAGGGATCGTGCCGCAGGCAATCGATCCGTATACGGACGATCGGGGCAAGCGTTTTGCTTTTCCCAGACAAATGTATAAATTTGTTGCGGAAAGCACAAATTTTCCACCCCTTTTTCCACCATAAAGCACTGCTTCAGGTCGAAATCGGGAAACTTTTAAGATTTAATTCGTTATGTCTAACTGGATCATCGTCATTCTGTGCGCCGTCGGGGCCGTTGCGTTCTTCGTCGCGGGTATGTCACTCACGCTCATGCTCAAAGGTCACCACATCGATTCGGAGATCTCGACCAACAAGGAGATGCGCCGTCGGGGCATCAAGTGCGCCGTGCAGGAGTCGCGCGAAGAGACGCAGCCGGTCGACTGCTCCGGCACGTCGGACCCCTGTTCGGGCAACTGCGCCGGCTGCGACGTGGAGCACGAACAGAAATAATCCGCCCGCACACCTGTACTCCGCAGGACCGGAAGCCTTTGTACGGCTTCCGGTCCTGCGGAATTCATTTTCATCCGGCAGCGGAAGCACCCGATCCGAAAAACCGGCGATTTTTGACACACCGTTCGACTTATCGAGCTTTTTAGCAACGCAAAAAAACGATTTCTTTGTAGCGAAGAAACCTGTTTTTATGAGACGTCTTTTACAAAGCGGACTCCTGCTGCTGCTCGCCGCAGGCTGCGACCACATCGAATACCACCCCTACGACACCGACATCAGCGGCGAGCGGGAGATCAACGCCAAAAATATCGCCCGCATCGAAGCCGCCTGCCGCAACAAGCAGATCGTGCGTTTCGCCATGATAAGCGACACGCAGCGCTGGTACGACGAAACCGAAAAAGCCGTCGAAGCGCTCAACGCCCGCAGCGACATCGACTTCGTAATTCACGGCGGCGACCTCTCGGATTTCGGACTGAAGAAGGAGTTCCAATGGCAGCGCGACATCCTCAACCGGCTGCGCATACCTTATGTCTGTCTGCTGGGCAACCACGACTGTCAGGGCACGGGCGAGGTGGTATTCGAGAAGATTTTCGGACCGGCCAACTTCGCATTCACGGCCGCAGACGTGCGATTCATCTGCTTGAACACCAATGCAATGGAATACGACTATTCACATCCCGTTCCCGACTTCGGATTCATCGAACGCGAATATGCCTCGTTCGCACCGCCGGCCCGCCGCACGATCTTCGCCATGCACGTTCGCCCCTACGACTTCCAGTTCAACAATAACGTGGCGAAAGTCTTCGAATCCTGCGTCCTGCGTTTCCCCCAGCCGCTCTGCTGCATCTTCGGCCACGAGCACCGCTGGATCGAAGAGGAGATTTTCGGCGACGGTATGATGTACTACGGCTGTCCCAACATCGAGAAACGCACCTATATCCTATATACGCTCACACCCGACGGTTACAGCTATGAAAAGGTCGATTTTTAGCCTGCTGCTCCTGCTTCCGCTCTGCGGCGCAGCGCACCCCGCCGCCGACTCCCTGCTGCGCCGCCCACTCGTACCTGCGGCGGTCTCCTTTTCTCCTGCCGGCAGCTTCGAGCTGCCGCAGCTCGCCGGCAACGCCCTGCCCGCCGTGCAGACGCACCGGCTGAAGCACCGCCCGCTCGACCGCCGCATCCACACCCAGCGCGAAGGGTGGCGACGTGCGATTCCCACCCACGTCAAACTGCAATACGCCGGCGGCATGGGCTTTCTATCCTTCGGCGCAGGATGGGACTACGGACGCAGATGCCAGTGGGAGACCGATTTTTATCTGGGATTCCTGCCGCGCAGCAAGGCCGACCGGTTCTACATCACCACCACCGTCAAACAGAGTTACATCCCTTGGAGCATCGCCTGCGGCAACCGCTTCGCCGTCGAACCGTTCTACTGCGGGATGTACGTCAACACGATCATCGGCGAAAAGTTCTGGGTCGAGGAACCCGACCGCTATCCGCGCAAATATTATACCTTCTCGACCAAGGTACATACCTTCCTCTTCATCGGACAGCGGCTGACGCTCTACACCAACCGCCACACACGCTCGCTGCTGAAAGGCGTCACGGCCTACTACGAACTGAGCACCTGCGATCTCTACCTCATCAGCGCCGTCACCAACAGATGCCTCGACGGCTGGGACATCGTCGGGCTGTCGTTCGGGGTGAAGCTGCAACTGTTCTGATCGGCGAACACCGAACGCACGACAGGCCCGCATGGCACCGAAAACGGCGGGATGACCCATCCCGCCGCAAAAAAATCCGGTCTCCATTACTGGAAACCGGATTTCGTATCCGTCGCTTCCGGCTTATTCAGCCAAAGGCATTACGCTTACATAGGATTTGCCTTCGCGCTTCTTGCAGAACGAAACCGTTCCGTCGACCAGCGCAAAGAGGGTATGATCCTTGCCGATACCCACGTTTTCACCCGGGTTGTGCACAGTACCCCGCTGGCGAACGATGATGTTGCCTGCCTTAGCGAACTGACCACCGAAAAGCTTCACTCCGAGTCGTTTGCTCTCCGACTCACGGCCGTTCTTCGAACTACCTACACCTTTTTTGTGTGCCATGTTTCTCTAATTTTTAAAGGTTATGCGACAATTTCTTCAACCAGAACTTGGGTCAGATACTGACGATGCCCGTTCTGCTTCTGATAACCCGTTCTGCGCTTCTTCTTGAACACGAGGACCTTGTCGTCCTTTAGGTGCTTCAGAATCTTGCACTTCACCGAGGCGCCTTCTACTACAGGTGCGCCTACCTTGACCTGACCGTCGTTGTCTGTAAGCAGGATTTTGTCGAAGCTCACCGACGAGTCTACCTCGCCCGAAAGACGGTGAACATAGAGCTTCCGACCTTTTTCAGCTTTAAATTGCTGACCTGCAATCTCTACTATTACGTACATTTGTGTCGATTATGTTTTCAAACATAAATTTCAGTCCGCAAATATACGCAATATTTCGGAATATCCAATCACACCCCGTAAATTTTTCGTCGCAGGGGAGCTGTTCTGGCATATTTTTAGGAGGTTCCGAAAACGAATGCGCCGCAAAGGCTTCCCCGGATGGCTTTTCCGATAAGTTCGGGCAGGCAATAACCGGCATGTTTTCACGTTTTATATACGCAATATCAAAAATATTGTTATCTTTAGCAGGCCAATGAGTATCAATACGACCGAAACCATGTTAAGCGAACAGATCAAACGCTTCTTACTACCCAATTCATTCAACGCCGCAGTACGTGCCGGAGCCGCCGTAATGCAGATTTACGAACACCGTGACGACTACGACCTGTCGGCCTACAACGGCAATTTCCGTTCGATCACCGCCGCCGACCGCGCAGCTCATGAATCGATCAAGCGCACGCTGGGACAGACGCGCATCCCGATTCTGAGCGAGGACGGCCGCGAAATGCACTATGAGGAGCGCTGCAACTGGGAGCTTTTCTGGCTGGTCGATCCGCTGGACGGCACGCGCGAATTCATCAACGGAAACAACGAATTCACGATCAATATCGCCCTGATGGAGAACAACGTCTGCGCTGCGGCCGTGATCTACGTTCCCTATCTGCGTAAAATCTACTTCGCCGACCGGGATTTCGGCTCCTACGTCCGCGACGGGATCGAACCCCGCGCCGACGCCGCCTATACGTTCGACGAGGTGAAACAGGGTGCGCGGCGGCTGCCGCTGGTCACCGAAACGCGTACACGCCCCGTGATCGCCATCTCCCGCTCGCACAACACTCCCGAAACCTACACCCACATCGAAGCGCTCCGCAGCCGTTATCCGGCCGCCGAAGTGATCGAACAGGGCAGCTCCTATAAATTCTGCCTGCTGGCCGAGGGGCAGGTCGACTACTACGTCCGCACCACCCACACCTACGAGTGGGACACGGCCGCCGGCGAACTGATCCTCACCGAGGCGGGCGGGCGGCTCGAAACGCTGGCGGACGGCGCCGCTTTCCGCTACAACAAACGCGACCTCCAGAACCCGTGGTTCGTCTGCCGCGCGCACAACTGCGCCATCGGTTGAACGACCTTCGTTCACACCGACACAGAGACCGGAATCTTCCGGTCTCTTTCGTTATACCCCGCATCTCGTTCCCGAAAAAGAAAGGATAAGAAACAAAAAGTCCCTGAAGTTTTGATTTCTCACTCTCTTTTTCTATTTTTGTTGAGACAATCGATTACTAACCTAACAGTTCTCAACGTATGAAAAAATGCCTGCTTCTCGTCGGCGCCGCCCTCGTGCTGTTTTCGAATAGTGTCTTCGGCTGGGGCAAGATGGGCCACGATGCCATCGCCTATATCGCCGAGTGCAACCTCACCCCCAAGGCGAAGAAAAACATCGAAAAAATCCTCGGTCACTCGATCGTCTACTATGCCACTTGGATGGACGAATGGCGCGCCGAGCCCGGGTATGAACACACCAGCGCATGGCACACGGCTTCCGTGGACAAGAACCTCGTCTACGCACCGCGGCCGAAAGGCGACGTGATCTTCGCGCTCGAAGACGCCATCGCCAAACTGCAAGATTACAAACAGCAGGACGATTCGACGATCGTCATGAGCCTGCGCTGCATCATTCACTTTGTGGGCGATATGCACTGCCCCGTCCATGTGAAATATGCCGACCAGAAGAGCTACAACGTCTACCTCAACGGCGACAAGTGCACCTATCACAACGTATGGGACGATCAGATCATCTCGCGTTCGCACCGCTGGGGTTACATCGAATATGCGCATCAGCTGGATCGCTGCACCAAGGCGGAGATCAAGGAGATCATGTCCGGCACGCTGCGCGACTGGTTTCACGAAAATGCCAAGTACAGCCGTTCTATCTACGAGTTGATCGGCCCCAATCAGAAACTCGACAAGAACGAAACCAAGTCGTTCATCAACCACACGCACGAGATGGCCGAACACCAAATCCAGCGTGCAGGTTACCGGCTGGCCAAGGTGCTCAACGAATTGTTCGACTAACCTGCCGCACCGAAAATGAAAAAATCACTCTTTCTGCTCTGTGCTGCGCTGATTTTCTGCTCCAATACCGTTTTCGGCTGGGGCAAGATGGGGCACGACGCCATCGCCTACATCGCCGAATGCCACCTTACGCCCAAGGCGAAGAAAACGATCGAAAAGTATATCAATACCTCCATCATGCACTATGTATCGTGGATGGATGCCTACCGTTTCGAGCCGCAATACGCCCACACCTCGTTGTGGCATACCGCATGGGTCGATGAAAACGACAAGTACGACCCCACGCGCAAACCCGACGGCAATGCGATCAAGGGGATCGAGGATACGATGGAACTGCTCCGAGATTACAAGTCGCTGGACGACTCGACGATCGTCGTCAGCATCAAGTATCTGGTGCATCTGGTGGGCGACATGCACTGCCCGACGCACGTCAAATATCCCGACGTCAAGGGCTTCAACATCTACGTCGACGGCCGCAAGCTCAACTACCACGGAGTTTGGGACGGCTACGTGCTCGACTGCAACGTGCGTTGGAACAGCATGGAGTTCCAGCACGTCCTCGACCGCTGCACCAAAAAGGAGATCAAGGCCATCACCGCCGGCTCGGTACGCGACTGGTTCCACGACTGCGCCGTCTACTGCCGGCAGATTTACGTGCTGGCGCAGCCCGAACAGCAGTTCAAGAGTCCCGACGTCTGGGAGGACTTTCTCAACCCTGCACTTCCCATCGCCGAACGGCAAATTCTCTATGCCGGCTACCGGCTGGCGCACGTGCTCAACGAGTTATTCGGATAACACAGCATCCCGTCTAAAGAGAAACGGCGATCCTTGTACAAGGATCGCCGTTTTCGGTTTATGCCCTCCGCACTATTTCTTCTCGGCGGGCGTCAGTTTCTCGGCCGGGACGACGGCCTCCACTGAATCGGTTGCGGGAGCCTCTCCGACAGCCGCAGGTTCGACCGCAGGCAGCGGCTCGGCTTTCGTTCCCTTGAACACGAGCAGCTTTTTCCCATCGTCGAAGAGCGTCAGCACATCGCCGTCGATCTTATATTTGTCCGCCTCTTCGAGCAGCTTCGAAAAACGGCTCTCCAGATCCATATTCGGACAAGCCATCATCGTGCTGGCCAGTCGCTCGATATCGAGCTCGTCCTTGCCTTCGAGTTCGTAAGGTCCGAACAGGCGGTTGCAGGCACCCACGCCGTAGATCATCATCCGCGACGGATCGAGCGTAAAGTTGAATGTATCGGGTTCGGCCGTAAAGGCGGGATTCGCCTTGCCGTCCATCTCCATGAGTTTCCACTGCGTCCCTTCCAGCGGAAGGTTCACCTTCTGACCTCCGCAGGCCGCCAGCATCAGCAATGCCGCAGCCGCTCCTAAAAACTGTTTCATCTTCGTAATTTTAATTGTGTGATCCAATTCTATTCTGTCCAATCGGGTTATCCGACTCTTTCCGCAAGAAAAATGCCGGAAGGAGGCAAATCCTGCACCCTTCCGGCAAAATAATGCAATGCGGGATTAGTACTCCATCTTCGCGAGCCGCTGATAACCGGCGTAACGCCACTTGGCATTCTCCTCGGCGGCCTTGAACAGCTCCCCTGCCTCGGCGGGGAAGGTCTTCAGCAGCGAGGTGTAGCGCACCTCCTTCATCAGGAACTCGTTGAACTTCGACCAGTCGGGCTCCTTCGAATCGAGCACGAAGGGATTCTTACCCTGCTCGCCCAATTCGGGGTTGTAGTGCCACAGGTGCCAGTAACCGCAGGCCACGGCCTCCTTACCTACGGTCTGCGTGCGCGTCATGCCGCCCTTGATGCCGTGATTGATACACGGTGCATAGGCGATCACGAGCGACGGACCGGGATAAGCCTCCGCCTCCTTGAGTACGTTGAAAAGCTGCGTCTGCGACGCACCGATCGAAACCTGTGCCACATAGACGTAGCCGTAGGTCATGGCCATCGCGCCGATATCCTTCTTGCGGATACGCTTGCCGCTCGATGCGAACTTCGCCACGGCGCCCACGGGCGTCGATTTCGACGACTGGCCGCCCGTATTGGAGTAAACCTCCGTATCGACAATCAGGATATTGACGTCCATGCCGGACGCCAGCACGTGATCCACGCCGCCGTAACCGATGTCGTAGCCCCAGCCGTCGCCGCCGATGATCCACTGCGACTTCTTGACCAGCAGGTCCTTCATCGCGAGAATCTCCTTGCAGGTATCGCAGCCGCAGGACTCCATCATCGGAACCAGACGGGCCGATACTTCGGCCGAACGCGACGACGAACCGCGCGCCTCGATCCACTCCTTCATGACGTTTTTCAACTCGTCGGAGCACTTCGGACACTCGGCGATCGCCTGCTCCATCAGGTGCTGGATCTTGTCGCGCTGCTTCTCCACGCCCACGTACATACCCAGACCGAACTCGGCATTGTCCTCGAAGAGCGAGTTGGCCCACGCCGGACCCTGTCCCTCGGCATTGGTGCAGTAGGGAGTCGACGGTGCCGAACCCGAATAGATCGACGTACAGCCCGTGGCGTTGGCGACCATCATCTTGTCGCCGAAGAGCTGCGTAATGGCCTTGATATAGGGCGTCTCGCCGCAGCCGGCACAAGCTCCCGAGAACTCGAAGAGCGGCTGTGTGAACTGGAGGTTCTTGACCGAGCGGGTCTTGTCGACCGCATCGCCCTTGTACCCCACCTTTTCGGTGCAGTACTCCCAGTTCTTCTGCTCGCCGAGCTGCGATTCGAGCGGTTTCATCACCAGCGCCTTCTGCTTGGCAGGGCAGACATCCACACAGTTGCTGCAGCCCGTACAGTCGAGCGGCGAAATCTGGATGCGGAACTTGTACTCCTTGGTCTCGCCCAAGCCCTGCTTCCACGCCACACCCGACGCTGCGGCCTCCTCGTCGGTGGCGAGGAAGGGACGGATCACGGCGTGCGGACAGACGTATGCGCACTGGTTGCACTGAATACAGTTGTCGATCTGCCACTCGGGAACGTTCACGGCGATGCCGCGCTTCTCCCACGCCGCCGTACCGTTGTCCCACGTGCCGTCCTCGCGGCCGTTGAAGACCGAAACGGGCAGCATATCACCCTTGAGGGCATTGATCGGATCGACGATGCTGCGGACGAACTCGGGACGTTTCATGTCCACGCCGTGCGACGCCTCTTTCACCTCGATCTCGGCCCACTCGGCAGGAACCTCCACCTTCTCGACCAGCTTGCCGCCGGCGTCGACGGCCGCATAGTTCATATTGACGATATCCTCGCCCTTCTTGCCGTAGGTCTTCGCGATGGCCTTCTTCATCTCCTCGACGGCCTTGTCGAAGGGAATCACGTCGGCGATCTTGAAGAATGCCGACTGCATGATGGTATTCGTGCGCGAACCCAATCCCAGCTCGGCGGCGATTTTCGTGGCGTTGATGATATAGAAGTTGATCTTGTTCTTGGCCAGATAGACCTTCATGTGGTCAGGCAGCGTGCGGCAGGTCGTCGCAGCATCGTGCACCGAGTTGAGCAGGAACGAGCCGCCCGCCTTCAACCCTTTGAGCACGTCGTATTTATCGACGTACGAGGGCACATGGCACGCCACGAAATCGGGTGTCGTGACCAGATAGGGCGACGTGATGGTCCGGTCGCCGAAACGCAGGTGCGACGAGGTGTATCCGCCCGACTTCTTCGAGTCGTAGGAGAAATAGGCCTGACAGTATTTGTCGGTCGTGCCGCCGATGATCTTGATCGAGTTCTTGTTGGCACCCACCGTACCGTCGGCGCCCAGTCCGAAGAAGAGTGCCTCGAACGTACCCGGCTTGGCCATCGAAATCTCCTCGCCCACAGGCAGCGAGAGGTTTGTCACGTCGTCGACGATGCCTACCGTAAACTGGTTCTTCGGCTCGGCGGCCTTCAGATTTTCGAATACGGCCAGCATCTGCGCCGGCGTGGTATCCTTCGACGAAAGACCGTAGCGACCGCCGATGATGAGCGGCTTGCGCTCGGCGGGAATCTCCTTGCACGTGGCGAATGCCTCGACCACATCCATATAGAGCGGATCGCCGTTGGCACCCGGCTCCTTGGTACGATCCAGCACGCAGATGCGTTTCACGGTCTCGGGCAGCACGGCACCGAGGTACTTCACCGAGAAAGGACGGTAGAGGTGTACGGTCACGACGCCCACCTTCTCGCCGCGGGCGTTCAGATAGTCGACCGTCTCCTTCAGCGTCTCGGTCACCGAACCCATGGCTACGACCACCTGCTCGGCATCCTGCGCACCGTAGTAGACGAAGGGCTTGTACTCGCGGCCCGTGATCTCGGAGATCTCGCGCATCGCCTCGGCCACCATATCGGGCACGGCGTCGTAGAACTTGTTCGCAGCCTCGCGTGTCTGGAAATAGATGTCGGGATTCTGCGCCGTACCGCGCGTTACGGGATGCTCAGGATTGAGCGCACGGGCGCGGAACTCCTTCAGAGCGTCGCGGTCGAGCATCGCCGTGAGGCGCGCTTCGTCGATCAGCTCGATCTTCTGAATCTCATGCGAGGTGCGGAATCCGTCGAAGAAGTGGAGGAACGGAACGCGCGACTTGAGCGACACGATGTGCGCCACGCCCGCCAAATCCATCACCTCCTGCACCGACGAAGTGGCCAGCATCGCAAAACCCGTCTGGCGCGTGGCCATCACGTCCTGATGGTCGCCGAAGATCGACAGCGACTGCGCGGCCAGTGCACGCGCCGAGACGTGGAACACGCCCGGCAGCAGCTCGCCCGCGATCTTGTACATATTGGGAACCATCAGCAGCAGACCCTGCGATGCGGTGAACGTCGAGGTCAGTGCGCCGCTTTGCAGCGAACCGTGTACGGCGCCCGCAGCGCCCGCCTCCGACTGCATCTCGACGACCTTGACCGTCTCTCCGAAGATGTTTTTGCGACCCTGAGCCGCCCACTCGTCGACCAATTCCGCCATGGTCGACGAAGGCGTGATGGGATAGATTGCAGCAACCTCCGAGAATAGATAGGCTATATGTGCCGCAGCGTAATTACCATCACACGTGATAAATTTTTTCTCTGCCATATCGTTATATTTGAAAATTATTAAGGGTCAATACATTACCTAACCATACCCGTACCAAATCGATGCAAAGGTATAAAATTCCGCGAAGAGTACCCAGCATTTTCTGCGTTAGTTTTTTAACAGTCAGAGTGTTATTTTTTTCACACTCTGCAAGGTTGTTTTCTCCGCCGAAATCCGCTATCTTTGTGCTCGGATAATCCCTGCGCGGATAGACTGCGCTCCGGCATGTAACCGATCGGCTCCGGTTCTGTCCCGCCCTGCACGATCTTCGCTTCAAAACCTATGCAATGATACCGTACAAACGACATACCCTTTCCAACGGGCTGACGGTAGCCGTCAACCGCGACCGCCAGTCGAAGCTCGCGGCCGTAAACATTCTCTACAAGGTCGGAGCGCGCAACGAAGACCCTGCGCGCACGGGCTTCGCCCATCTGTTCGAGCACCTTATGTTCCGCGGCACCCGCAATGTCCCCGATTTCGACCTGCCGGTGCAGATGGCCTGCGGCGACAACAACGCCTTCACCAATAACGATTATACGGACTTTTATATTACGCTGCCGAAGGACAATATCGAAACGGCCCTCTGGCTCGAAGCCGACCGCATGACGGGGCTGGACATCTCGTCCGAAGCGCTCGAAACCGAGAAACGGGTCGTCATCGAGGAGTACAAGCAGCGTTACCTCAACCAGCCCTACGGCGATCAGGGGATGCTGCTGCGTTCGCTGGCCTACACCCGCCACCCCTACCGCTGGGCCACGATCGGGCTTTCGCCCGACCATGTGGCGGGAGCGACGCTCGACGAGGTGAGGGCCTTCTACCGCCGCTGGTACCACCCTTCGAACGCCATTCTGTCGGTCTCGGCCGACATCGACGAAGAGCGGATCTTCGAACTGGCCGAACGCTATTTCGCCGCGATCGCCGACACGCCGTCCGCACCCGGCCCGCTCCCCGCCGAACCCGAACAGACCGCAGCGCGCCGGCTCGAAGTCGATCGCGACGTACCTGCCACGTCGGTGACGCTCGCCTACCCGATGGGCGATCGGCTTTCGCGGGATTTCTATCTGGGCGATATGGCCTCCGATATCCTTTCGGGCGGCGATTCGGCACGGCTCTACGAACGGCTCGTGAAACGCGACCGGCTCTTCTCGAGCGTCAACGCCTACATCACGGGCGACGTCGATCCGGGGCTTTTCGTCCTTACGGGACATCTGCTGCCGGGGCGTACGGTCGAAGAGGCCGAAGCGGCGTTCCAGCATGAAATCGAGGAGCTGCAAACCTCGCCGGCAAGCGACTACGAGATCGAAAAGGTGAAGAACAAGTTCGAGGCGAGCGCCCTTTTCGGCGGGCTGAACGTGATGAACAAGGCGATGAATCTCGGATTCTACGAAATGCTCGGCGACCCCGAGCTTATCAACCGTGAGGTGGAGCTTTACCGCTCCGTCACGGCCGCCGAACTGATCGATTTCGCCCGTCGCACCTTCCTGCCCACACGCCGTTCCACCCTTATCTACCGCGCAAAACAATGAAACAGCCTCTGCTTACCACCCCTTCGGACGTGTCGCTCCACGAACCCCGACGCCGCACGCTTGCCAACGGCGTCGAACTCCACATCCTCTGCGCGGCCGAGTTCGAGGTCGTGCGCTTCACCTTCGTCTTCCGCGCCGGCTCGGCGCAGCAGCACAAAGCCTTCGTCGCGACGTCGACGGCCAACCTGCTGAGCGAGGGTACGCGTGACATGACGGCGCAGCAGATCGCCGAGCAGCTCGATTTTTACGGCTCCTATTTCGACGTGAACATCGACCGCGACTACGTCTACATCAGCTTCTGCTCCCTGTCGAAATATTTCCGGCAGACACTCGCCGTCGCCGAGCAGATTCTGCTCCACCCGATCTTTCCCGAGGAAGAGATGATCTCCTACCGCGAAAAACGCAAGCAGCAGCTGCGTATCGAGCGTATGAAGGTCGAGACCGAAGCCCGCGAAGCCTTCGCCCGAGCACTCTTCGGCGCGGAACACCCCTACGGCATCTCGTCGTCCGAAGCGGCCTACGACGATCTCACGCGCGACGATCTATTGGACTTTTATGCCCGGAACTACACCGCCGGCAACTGTTTCGTCGTATGCAGCGGCGCGGCAGATTCGACCGTTGTCGACGCCGTGGCGGAGGTTGCAGGAGCGCTGCCCGAAGGTCTCGACAATGCCGGAGCTTCGTTCCCGACGCCGGTTACGACGCCTTATGCCGCCGTGCCTCACCCGGGTGCCGTGCAGTCGTCGATCCGCGTCGGCCGCCTGCTCTTCGGCCGCAACCACCCCGATTACGTCGGGATGCAGGTGGTGGCGATGCTGCTGGGCGGCTACTTCGGTTCACGCCTCATGCAGAATCTGCGCGAGGAGCATGGGTTCACCTACGGCGTCGTTGCCGCAATGGTCAACCTCGAACGCGAAGGCTATCTGGCCGTCGCGACGCAGGTAGCACGCGACGTGACGCAACAGGCGCTCGGGGAGATCTATCGTGAAATCGAACGGCTGCGTACAGAGCCTGTCGCCGAGGAGGAGTTGTCGCTGGTACGCAACATGATGACGGGCGAGATGATGCGCATTCTCGACGGACCGTTCGGCATCGCCGACGTCACCATCGAAAACATCCTCTGCGGGCAGCCCAATGCCGCCGTGGGTGAGAATCTGCGCCGCATCCGCGCCGTCACCCCCGCCGAGGTGCAGCGGCTCGCCGTGAAATACCTGTCGCGCGAAGCGCTGGTCACGGTTGTGGCGGGAGACGTCGCAAATTGACGAACTCCGGCCGACACAGAACGACGAACCCTCCGGCGATGCCGGAGGG
>URRP01000016.1 GCA_900550375.1 uncultured Alistipes sp.
ACAACAAACCTATTGGCAGACTTAAATATGCGCTTATTTAATTCCGCCAACGGGTTTTCATTATATTTTTTTATTCCTGAAAAATCAGTCGCAGGTTCATATACAGCTTCGCTGCTCCAAGGGTCTTGCTCTTGATTTGTATAATTATTGATAATAGCTCTATCAATCGCTGCGTATAATTTCCCTTCATCAGAGGAGCTATCTTTTATATCGCCCAATAAACTATAATACTTACCATTGTCATCAGTATATGTATATCCGAGATGAGTATATCCGCCTTCTTTCATTTCTTTTCGCGACATCCTTTCATCCCTATATTCGTATTGTTTTGCAGTATACTCAGAACCATCTTCATTCGTAAATATCTTATCGTAAGAATACCAATCTCTTCCATCAGGGTCAACGAACATGATGGGGTTGTTGGCACAATAGGCATAGGGCGACAAGGGATGATATCCGTATGCCAAATTTACAGAAAACAAAGCGATTAACCAAATCGCGGATGTTGAAAGTTTGGGTTTCATAATTCGAAGTTTTTAAGGTTATCTATTTATTGATGATCTTCTATCTCTGTCCGATGCGTTGTTCCGTTGCTCGTCTTCCCTCTTCGTTTCCCCGTTCGAGTTTTTCGAACAGTTCCCGGCTCATCGGCGTCCATCCGAGAGAGTCCAGCCGCTCAGAGGTGACTCGCAGCTCGGTATCGAGGCGCATCACCTCATCGTCCGCACGATTCCCGTTTTTCGCCAGCCGCACCCGAAGCCGTGCCTCGATACTGTTTCCGCGGATGAGCAGCGCATTGGGCCGGTTTGGATAGTACTCCCACGCCTTTTCGACGCAGCGGAGCGTAAATGCGTCGTAGCGGGCGAACTTCTTCCAATAACCGAAGGCCAGATCGACCAACTGCGCCGCTACGGTCTCCCGATCGGTGAGCGGATGCAGGTAGATTTGTTTCTCCACCTGCCGGTCGCTGATCTCGAACTGCTCCCTGTACCAGCATTCGGGGGTTATCTGGTGGGTCGTCAATTCCACGTTCACCCACTCTTCGGGATAGAGTCCGTCGTCGTTGCGATAGCGAATGAACACATGAGCCGGAGCATAGGCAATGTATGCTTCGGCGCCGATGGCTTCGGCCAATATGCGATAATACATTGGCAGCGAGCGGCACTGTCCCTTGTGCGTTCGCATCACCTCGCAGACGAATTGCCGCGTGAATTCCTCTTCACCGGCCGATTCGTCGAACGCATAGGTGAACGGCCTATACCCGTTTCCGGAATAAGGGTGAAAGAAATATTCGGTCAATGCCAAATTCTTCCCTGTATTATACTGTTCCAATTCGTTGGCTCCGATAAATTTCCGGAGAAACAGCGCAGCGGAGTCGATCGTGCGGCAATACTCGTCGTAATTCAGCTCTCCGTCCAGATACGCCCATTCGGCGAGAAACACGGCCCGCTTGATCGACAGCGGCTGCCAGCCGTCGAGCATAGAGGCCATCTCGTCGTAGGCGCGTTCATAGCGGAACACAGCCGTCGTATCGGCAGCTTCCGAACAAGGTCTTTCCCCGCCCGCAGGCCGAGCGGTCTCCAACCGAAACAGTCCGGTCAGAAGCAGGCAGTATGCGAGCGTTTTTTTCATAGGCATCAGCAGTTGAGCAGCGGGATGAGTTCATCGAGGGATGTTTCGCCGCGGCGGAAGAGGTCGACCACGGCGTCGCGCAGGGAGGCGATGCCCCGCTCGTGCAGCAGCTCGCCGACATCGGACCGTCCGTGCCGGACGGCGGCCGAGAACGCGTCGTCCATCGGGATCACCTCGTACACGGCACGCCGGCCGCTGTATCCCGTATAGAAACACTTTTCGCAGCCGACCGGCTCATAGTGCACCCCCATCGCAGCGTCGGGCAGCAGCCTGCGCACCGCATCATCGGCCTCGACCTCGCGTTTGCAGTGTGGGCACAGCAGGCGCACCAAGCGCTGTGCAACGGTCATCACCAGCGTGTCGGCCACCAGATAGGGATGCACGCCCATATCCGACAGACGCGCCACGGCGCCCCACGCCGTGTTGGTGTGGATCGTCGAGAACAGGAGGTGTCCCGTGAGCGACGACCGCACGGCCATCTCGGCCGTTGCACCGTCACGGATCTCGCCCAGCATGATGATGTCGGGGTCCTGCCGCAGGAAGGTGCGCAGCGCCGCGGTGAAGGTCAGGCCTATTTCCTCCTTTAGCTGCACCTGATTCACGCCTTCGAGCGTGTATTCGATCGGGTCTTCGATGGTGAGTATGTTGTCCGTAAGGCCGTTCAGCCGCCGCAGGGTGGCATAGAGCGTCGTGCTCTTTCCCGAGCCCGTCGGGCCGCAGATCAGCACCATGCCGAACGGCCGGCGGATCGAGCGGCAATAGTCTTCGTACTGCCGCTGCGAGAATCCGAGATTGGCTAGCTCGAGCAGCTCGACACGGCGCGTCAAAAGACGCAGCACTACCTTCTCGCCGTAGATCGTCGGCAGCGTCGAGACGCGCACGTCGAACTTCTCGCCGTCGCGGTCGTAACCGATGCGTCCGTCCTGCGGGAGACGTTTCTCGGAGATGTCGAGTCCGGCCATGATCTTGATCTGGTTCACAAGCGGCGCATACTGCGCCCGCTCCACGACGTAACGTTCCGTGGGTTTCCCGTCGATACGCAGGCGGATACGGCAGCGTGCCTCGTAGGGTTCGAGGTGGAGGTCGCTGGCATTGTCCCGCAGTGCCTCACCGATCAGCGTATAGAGGAACCGCTGTCCCTGTCCGATCTGCGTCGTACCGCCTGACGGCGCCCCTGCCGCCGTCGGCACCCCCGGACGGTAGTGTTGCAGCAACAGCCGCTGCAACGTTTCGGCAGGCAGCGGCGCGACCTCGACCTGCCAGCCGTAGAGCACCTCTAACTCTTCGACGGTCGACGCATAGTCGCACTCCTCTGCACCATAGCACTTCACGACCGTACCCTCCCGGGCATACGGCACAAGGCGGTACTGTGCAGCATCCGCCGCCGTCAGCAGCTGGACAATCTCGGTCGGAATATTCTCTACGACAGCCATACGCGGATGATTTTTACGAGTATCCAGCCGCCGAGTGCGATTCCGGCGACACCGACAAAGGGGATGGTGCTGCGGCGGGGAGGGCGCAGGAACGTCCACCACACAAGCGCCAGCACACAGGCGGCGATCAGAAAATGCAGATAGGCTTCGGGAGAAAAAAGCGGCGTAATTACAAGCAGGAACACGGCATCGCCGGCACCCAGCGAGCGGTCGATGCGTTTGCGGCACAGCCGTAGATAAGCTGCGAGCAACACGCCCAGCAGCCCCAGCAGCAGCGCATTGACCGCCGCATGCAGCAGCATCGTGCGCCAGCCGTCACAAAGCCCTCCCACGGCAAGTGCCGTGACGCCGAACACGGCGAGCCACACCACACCCACCCGCCGCGTGCGGAAATCGTCGCGGGCAAGCGGCACGGCAGGCAGCAACAGCAGCAGGTAGGAATAGGAGGCGGAAAGCATCTGTCAGAGGGGTTAGCGGTGGAAAGGTCAGTCTTTAACGGTCTCTTTCAGGCTCTTCTCCTGATCGATCTCCCAGACGTTATAAATCCCGTCGCCGTCGAAATCTACGACGGATGTCGCCGTGGCACGGAACCCGTGCTCCGTCGCCTCGACGATCTCGATGAGGTAGTTGGCCTGACCGCCGTCGGTAACCAGTTTCGACTGCTCGAAGCCCAACTCTTCGAGCGACGAGGAGTAACGCGAGTAGGTATAAAAGTTACTTTTCTGCAACGTATGCAGGTACGTCAGCTGCTGCTGCGCTTCGGTGGCCTTCGCCCGCGAGATCAGCGGCATAAGATTCGGCAGCGCGATCAACACCAGAATACCGATGATGACCAGAACGACCAAGAGTTCCGGTAACGAAAACGCACGCAGGCAATACGAACGAGTGTTCATAGACGAGGGAAATTTAAGTTGGAGTTAAAACAAAATTAACCGCTCTCTCGCCATAAAAAAAACATTTTCAGTGGAAATACATGCTTAACAAATAAATCTTAACAATATATATGTCAATGATTTACAAAATAAAAATATTATCAGGCCTTAACACAGCTTTTTCTGCCATTTCCCGCTCTGAAATCGACTACATAATCATGTCCGGGTATCGGAACGATCTTGCGATTTGGGCTGTGGATATATCGAAAATAAATAGTCCTTGCAACAACATTTACTGCACGGGCATATGGAAAGAGATACTCGAAACAACAGGCGAATTATCGCTAACTTGCCTCTAAGAGTTTCTTATTTTTGGTGAGTTTAAGTTTTTTCTTCACACGATGGAATTTCATATAGAGACAGTCGATGTTCTTCAGATCGAATATTGCGCAAACCTCCCTCCCTGCGCGAAAATCCTGCATTGAGTAACTGTATAAGGAACGATGCGTTGTCCTCTGTTTCCGAATGGGGTCCGTGGAGAGATATTTGCACGATATGAGCATTCCGAAGAGCTGGAACTCTGATTGCATCACAAAAGTGATGCACGAAATTTCAGCGGCAGTTCCTTATATAAGACTGGTCTATCATGTTGTCGTATCAGATGCAAACGATTATCGGCTAAGCGATACCACCGACGACTTCGGAAAATGATGTAAGCGAGCAGCCCCAACAGTACGAGTATGCATCCGCCGCATTCTTTAACCCTACATTGCGAAAATTGTGGAGGAATGAATGGTGGATTTCTCCTATTTCGACGGCCGCGATCGTGCATACAGGTATCCGTGCGTGAAATTCCGGCTGAAGATTGACCGTGTACAAAGAAAGCGGCCGCCAACTCCGCTTGCGCAGGTTGACGGCCACCGTCCTTAAAGAGATTTTATCGAAGGTTATTCGGCCTTGATGATCTTGATGTTGTCGAGATACCAGCGGAGAGCCTGTGAGCTTGGCCACTGGCTGTCGGCGTTGCGGATCGTGATCTTGGTGTCGGGGGTGATGTTGACGCCTTGAAGGTCGACCTCGACTTTGTACCATTTGTATGCTCCCTTCGCTTCGGGATGAGGAACGGTGAGTTCGAAATCGCTGCGATTCGTACCTGTCTCGACGATGACGACAAGTATGGTGTCATCGAAGACGCCGCTGTCCTGACGCTGTGTAGAGGTGTCGAAGGAGAGGAGCAGGTGTGTGCCCTCCGGCACACCCTCGATCTTCGGCAGCACGATACCGCTCTGGTAGCCTGTGAGGCCGAATTTGAGGTAGTTGCGCTGCAAATAGGTCTGAGCCTCCGGTTTGCGTTCGGCTTTATCGGGATGATGTGTGGCGATGATTTCGTAGCCTTTTGCAAGGAGGGCACTGTAGGTCGATACGCCGTCGACTTTGTTGGTGCCGAGCTGCTGGGCGGTGGCATTCGAGTTGTTTTCGCCGATGGTATCGCCTGCAGGCTTCTGGCTTGTCCAGGGTTCGAGCCACTCGAAATCTTCGGCCCAGTAGACGGTTTCGACTGCGCCCTTGTCCACGATCGAGGTCACCATGATCCGGTGTACAGGTTCGGCCAGACCGGCGTAGTAACCCGACAGCGTGATGTTGTGGCCGTTGAGTGCGGCCAGACCCATCTCTGCGGGAATATCCAAAGCGCTCACCGAATACTTGGCCGTCTCTGAAACGGCGACGGTACTGCCGTTGAAGAAGCCGGTCACGGTGACATAGCCGCGTTCGGTCGAGGTGTAGGTGTCGATCTGTTCCGTGAGGTCGGTCGGGGTGGGGTAGACCACCGCTGTGCCGGACGACAGGATTTCGACCTTGTCGCCCTCCCTTTCTGGATCGTCGGATTTTTCCGCACAGGAGATGATCGGAAGTTTGGTGCCGTCGCTCGACTTGGTGCCCCAGACGCAGACTTTGTCGCCCACGGTCACCTCCTTGGTGTCTGCGACGAAAATGACTCCCGACTGCTGGTCGTCGCTGATGACGAATCCCTTGGCCGTGACGGCCATTACGAGCGCCGAAGGAATCTTCACGACGGCCTCGTCGTCCAGTGCGGTCACGTCGCTGATTTTCGTATATTCGGGAACGTCGCGGAATTTGTTGCCGATCTGCGAGATGAGCACCTCGGCACGGCTGGCGAGCGTCCGACCCTTGAAGACGAGCTTCGCCTTGCGGGGATTGTCCATTGCGCCGTCGCGCATATTATCGGAGACCGAAACCGTCACGTCCATTACGCCGGTTCCTTCGGTGGGGCTGACGGTCACCCAGTCGGGGATCTCCGTTACCCAGTCGGCATCGGCATAGACGGTGATGATCGTCTCTGCCGCGCTCTGCGCCTCGAAAGTCAGCGAGTTTCTGCTGGCCAGAACCGCGTCCGAGAGCCTTTTGTCGTCATCGTTGTTGCAGCTCCAGAGTGCGCATACGGATGCTATCAGAATCGAGGCTGCACAGATATGTTTTACAAATTTCATAATTTTTCGATTTTAGAGATTTTCCGTCTTAGAAGTCGAGACCGTCGTTCCAGCCCGGGTTCTGCGTGAGGTTCTTGTTGAGTGAACGTTCGCCGCTGGGGATCGGGTAGAGGTAGTCTCTTCCCTCGTTGAATTTGACGCGTTGAACGTCCTTGTGGAAAGCCATGTATCCCTTGGTACCCTCCGAGAGGAAGATTTCCGTGTCCAGTTCGTAGACATAGACGCCTTCGCCGGCCGAGGGTTTAGCCGCCCCTTTGGCGTAGAGGATCAGGTCGGCTTTGCCGTCGCCCGTGAGGTCGTACTCGCCGGGGCCCGGGAAATACATGCCGGTGATTGCCTGATCGATGCAGGAGCCTGCCTTCCAACGTACCAGATCTTCGAGACGGGTGCCCTCCTGCACCATCTCGATGGTGCGCTCACGGCGGATTTCGAGGATCACGCCCATGTTGGCTCCGCTTACGTTGGGATAGCCGTACTCGGGCGAGGAGAGATACCAGTCGGGATTGGCGTTCGCCTTGGCCATATTGAGATCGGGCATTCCCACGCGGTCTCTGAGCTTATTGATGGAGATTGTGAGATCGTCCTGCGTGAGTGTTCCCAGTTCGGCTTTGGCCTCGGCATAGATCAACAGCACTTCCCCGAAACGGTAGACGGGTATATCGCAGTCGGAAGAGTCGACGCGGTCGTTGTTGTTGCCGTTGCGCGTAGGATCCTGAACGAACTTGACGGGCTGGTAGCCGGTGACGGCGACGTCGAACATGGGGCCTTCGACTTTGGTACTGCCGATACGCGTATAGCCCGGGGTGCGGATGCTCTGCGCCAGACGCGGATCGCGGTCTTTCGTCTCCTCGATGAACTGCATCTCCTGCCAGCCGGGTTTGTTGGTGAAGGCCGTACCGTCTTTCATCAGATAGGTGTTGATGAACTTGCGGGTGATGCCCGGACGTCCCTGCGTCGGCAGCAGCGTATAGGCCGAAGCGTTGTGACGGGCGCCGATCGCATAATCGAACTTGATGGCAAGAATGTACTCTTGGGGGCTGGCGTCCTTCTGAGAGAAAAGCGTCAGATAGGCCTTCTCGGGATCACCGGTCTGGAGACTGTAAGGACTTTCATCGATGATCTTCTTGGCGGCCTTTGCTGCCAAATCGAGGTAGTAGTCCGCATCGTGACCGTCGAGATTGAGATTGTGGTATTTGCGGTAGGTTCCCTCGTAGAGGCAGGCCTGCGCTTTGAGCGCCAGCGCCGCCCACTTGTTGACGTGGTACGGGTCGGCAGCCGATTCGGTCAGGCCGCCGCTCGTGATGGCGTATTCGAGGTCTTCGAGCATGTTGGTCATGACCAGTTCGCGCGAATCGCGGGGCTTGTAGAGCAATTCGTCGGCCGAACCGAGCTGTATGTTGTACCAGGGTACGTCGCCGAAGCGTTTCACCTTTTCGAAATAGAAGAAGGCGCGGAAAAAGCGCGTTACGGCGGTGTACTTGGTGACGGCCTCCTTATCGTCGCACATGTCGGCGTATTCCAGCAGCGTATTTATGCGGCGCAGATCCGTCCACGACCATCCTCCGCCCGATTCGGGCACGGTGCGGTGGCTGCCGCCGAAGAGAATGGCGGAGAGGGTGTTCTGGACGAGCAGGTCGCTCTGTTCGTCGAAGGGCTGCTTGTCCAGTAGGTTGTTGTAGAACGGGTTGGAGAACAGTTCGAGATCGCTGGCGGTCTTGAAGTAGTCGAACTGCGTGACGCGGTCTTTCGGCTCCAGATCGAGTACGTCGCAGGCCGACAATCCTGCGGTCAGCGTAAGGGCCAATATGATTAATCGTTTCATTGTATTCGAAATTTAGAATTAGAAAGTGATATCGATGCCGAACATGAACGTCTTGGGCCACGGATAGTAGACGCGGTTGAACTCGGCGTGGCTCGAACGGTTGATAGCGGCCTCGGGGTCGACGTATTTGCTGTTCTTTTTAAGCGGCGACCAGTAGCAGAGGTTCTCGCCCGAGAAATAGACGCGGATCTGATCGATGCCGGCCTTTTTCGTGAGGCTCACGGGAATGGTATATCCCACGGTCAGGTTCTTCAGACGCAGGTAGCGGATATTCTGCAGATAGTGGTCGTTGACCTTCGCGAGATAACCGCCCGTTGCGGAGTATGCGCGCGGCCGCGGGAAGTAAGCGTCGGGATTGTCTTCCGCCCATACCTTGTCGTGGAAATCGATCGGCATGAAGGAGAGATAGGATGCGGAGTAGCAGCCCCAGAAGTTCATCGTCTGGCCGTTGGGATACCAGTAGTGGTTGCCGGTGCCTTGGAAGAAGACCGAAGCGTCGAAGCCCATCCAGCGGATGCTGGCGTTGATGCCGTAGGAGAACGTCGGGCGCGAGTTGCCCAGAATCTTGCGGTCGCCCGGGTTATCGACGGTGTTGCCGCCGATGCCCCAGACGCCGTCGCCGTCCAGATCGAGGAATTTCAGGTCGCCGGCACGCCATCCGCCGGTCAGACGGCCGCTGCTGTAACTCAGATCGACCTCTTGGGCGTAGGCCTTCGCCTCTTCGTCGCTCTTGAAGAATCCGTCGGTGACGAAGCCCCAGATCTCGCCGATCTCCTTGCCTACATAGTAGTCCTTGGAGAACGTTTTGTCAGGGTTGTCGTATTTGGTGATGACGCTCTTGTAGTCGCTGATGTTGACTCCGACGCTGTATTCGAACGGCTTGCCGGCCAGCTGGAACTGGTCGCGCCAGTTGACGGTGAGTTCATATCCCTTGGTGCGCAGGTCGGCGGAGTTCATATCGGGCGAATCGGCTCCGTAGACGCCGGGCAGCGCGATGCCTTCGGTCAGCATGTCCTTCGTATCGCGCATATAGATGTCGGCCGTCAGGTTGAGGCGGTTACCCAACATCGCCACGTCGAGACCCAAGTCCCACTGCTGTGCGGTCTCCCATGTCAGGTCGGAAGCGATCGGATCGCCCAGCGAAGAGTACTTGCCCACGCTGCCGTCACCGAAGGTGAAACTGCCGAAATCGTGGTTCGTAATCAATCGCAGGAATGTGTAGTAGGACGATACGTTCTGGTTGCCCAGCGAACCGAACGAAGCGCGCAGTTTGAGGTTGTCCACCACGTTCTTCGCGCGCCCGAAGAAGGGCTCTTCCGAGATGCGCCAGCCGACCGACGCCGAGGGGAACCAGCCCCATCGGCTGTTCTTTTCGAAACGTGACGTACCGTCGTAGCGGGCGCTCGCCTCGACGAGGTAACGGCCCTTGTAGTCGTAGTTGATACGGCCGAAGAAGCCCAGCAGGGCGTATTCGTTCTGACCGCCGCCGTAGGCGTTCTCGGAGGCGACTTTCGTCGCGAGGTTCAGGTCGTCCAGATCCACGGAGGAGAGCTGCTCGGCGCCGACGGAGATGTTCTTGCTGGCCCACGTCTCATAGTTCATACCGGCCGTTGCCGCGAGATGGTGCGCACCGCCGAAGGTCTCGTCGTAGTTGGCGAAGACGTTGGTCGAATAGTAGTTGCGCGTCTTGACCTCCTCGTCGAGCCGGCTCAGACCGGCACCGGTATTGTATTCGGCCATGGGTTCATCGGGATACATGCGGTAGGAGAGCGGCGAGCTTCTGCTCGTATTGCGCTCCTGATAGAGGCGGTAGGTGAAGTCGCCCGTGATGCTCAGCGTCTTGAGCGGCGTGATGACCAGTCGCGTGGTGTTCGAGAAATCGCTCCGGCGATCGACGTTGCGGTGCGTGCCCTCGTTGAGCATGATGTGGCGGCCGTTGGCGATCTTGTAGGTCTGATACGGCGAACTGTACAGCCACGACCCGTCGGGATTCTGCATCGGATAGCAGGCCAGTGCGTGAACGGAGCCGTAACGCAACGTATTGTCGATACCGCTATCGCCCTGCGAGTTGTAGTTCGAACTGAAGAACGACGTGTTGTTCGAGAGCGTCGCCCACTTGTTGATCCGAAAATCGATCTTCGAACGCAGGTTGTACTTGTTGTAGATGTCGGGGAATGCCCGCTGCATACCGGCCTGACGGTCGTAAGCGCCCGAAACGAGGTACTTGATGTCCTTCGTGCCGCCACTCAGCGATATGCTGTGCTGCTGCACGGGGCGCTTCTCGCGGAAGAGCATGTCCCACCAGTCGTTGTTGCCGTAGTAGACCCACTGCTTGCGGCCGTTGCGCACCTCTTCGACGACCCACGGACGGTCGGGGTGTTCGGTCTTGTCGTTCACACGCGCCAGCAGCTGCTGCATGTCGTTGTCGTTGTAGTTGATGTATTTCGCACCGCCGTTCTCGACCTGCCAGAAACGGTTGACCTCGTAAACCGACCAGTAACCGCGGTTTTCATAGTCGGTCGACGTCGTGGATTCCTCCCAGCCGAAACGGCCGCTGTAACGTACCGTCGCCTTGCCGTCCTTGGCCGAACCGGATTTGGTCGTGACCAGAATGACGCCGAACGCCGCGCGGGCACCGTAGACGGCGGCGGCCGATGCGTCCTTGATGACCGAAATCGACTCGACGTCGTTGGGGTTGATGCGGTTCAGATCGCCCACGACCCCGTCGATCAGCACGAGCGGATCGGCCGAGTTGACCGAGTTCACGCCGCGGATGTTGATCGAGGGCGTACTGCCGGGCTTACCCGACGACGTGGTGATGTTCAGACCGGCGACCGAACCCTGAAGCATGTTGGTCACCGAGTGGGCGACGCGGTTCTCCAGCTCCTTGCTGCTCACCGTCGACACGGCGCCCGTCAGGTTGACGCGCTTCTGCGTACCGTAACCGATGACGACCGCCTCTTCGAGCTGGATGGCGTCTTCCTGAAGGAAGATCGTAACCTCGCTCTTCGACGCGGGAACCGTCACTTTCTGGGGAATATAGCCCAGATACGTGGCATTCAGAACTACCTCGCCCGATGGAATTTCGAGCGAGAAGCTGCCGTTTTCGGAGGTCGTAGTGCCTCTGGTCGTACCGTCGATCAGAACAGCTACTCCTACGATCGGCTGCTGCTGTGCATCGAGGACTTTTCCCGATACCGTTCTATTCTGGGCAAACAGGGTTAAGATGCCCCCTCCCACTGCCAAAGCCAGAGATAGAACCAATAGTCTAAATACTCTCATAAGAAGTAAAGTTTGGTTAATAAAAAGGTTAGTGTATTCCTGATGTTATTTACATTTGTATGCGTCGGTGGAGAATGCCTTCGGGCGCTGCATTTTTTCGGTCCACGTGTGCCCGAATTCGTCTTGGACGGTGATCGTCAGATCGACGTCGGCATCGGCGGCTTTCACCTTGAAGAAATGCGTGTACAGGTCCGTGATGAACGACGGCGTCGAGGAGAGGCTGGGGTTGTTGAACCTCGGTACGGAGAGCGCTGCGATGTGGAGCGGGTCGTAGGCCCAGACCGGAGTCGGGGTCAGCGTGTTGCCGCCTTCGTCGACGACGCTCAGCGTCCAGTCTCGGTTCCAGTTCCAGATGTTGATGAGCACCTCGTTATTGCTGTTCTCGGGGTATGCATTGACGTATTTCTTATATTCATTCTGTACCGAGGCGGGGGCGCTCGCGGGCATTTGCGGGACATCGGACATCGAGAAATGTACGTTGTTCAGGTCGTAGCTGCGGAACTGGTACTCCTCGGGCCAGCCGGTGGCCTTGTAGAGCCATTTGAAGTCGGTTCCCGTTACATCCCAGATGGCATATCCGCCCGGGGCGCCGTCGGTGCTGACATGGACGCCAGGGGTGAGATGGCCCGACCACCACCATGAAGCGCAGATCGAGCCGGAGTTGTGTTCGTGGAGATCGCGGCCGGCCGTGATGGCGTCCTGAGGTTTTACGTTGAAGATTTTATGCGTATGTCCCGTGATGAAATGGACCTTGTACCCCTTCAGAACATCGAAAAAAGCGTTGGTATTGTCCGTATCGTGGTCGATCTTAAATCCTAAAACCGTGGGCGAGAAGATCTGTGCGTGCATTGCAATGACCAGAGGCGTCGTCTTGGACACATGTGACAAATCTTTGGCAAGCCAGTCCAGCTGTTCGGTGGAGAGCCGTTTCACGTAATTGCGCGACGAGGTTCCGTCGTAATTGCTGCAATCGATATCGTCCATGACGACGTAATGCACTTGGCCGATATTGAACGAGTAGAACGTCGGAGCGATATTATCCACGTACTTGACGGCGGCCGAGTAATCCGTCATGGTCATGTAATCGTTGTCGTGGTTGCCCATCGTATGGAAAATCTGCAAATCTTTGACTTGCTGATTGATGGTGGTGAGATATTGGGGGAAATAATAGCTGTTGGAATACCAGTAGAGATCCCATGTCATATCGCCGAGCGTGATGCCGTACATCTTCTCTCTCTTGTGGGCGGCCATATAGGCTTTCAGATCGGAGGTGAATTGGAAGAATTGTCCGGCGTCTCCGGTACGGTTGGCCAGATGCATATCGCCGAACAGGAAGACTTTATAGGTATTCTGACCGGTTACTTTGCTGAGCGTGAAATCTTTCCGCTCGACAACCTTGGGTTGGCCTTTCAGACTTTGGTAGAAGAGCGGGCGAACGCCGTCGGAGGGCGCTTCGTAGCCGCTCGGAATGGAGATGAAGACATAGCCCCATTTTTTCTCCGACTTGAGTTCGTAGATTCCCTTGGTGTCGGTGACGGTCACCTCGTTGCCGTCCGACACCACGACGCCGGCCACGGGACCTTCCGCCGAAGATACGACGCCGTACACCGTAGTGCCCTCACTCGGTGTGAAATCCAGTTCGTCGACGATGTTGATGTAGATTTTGCCGATCGATTTCTTGCGTGTGTCCCGTTTGATGTAAGCCGTGTAGGAGCCGGATTCGCACGCGTCGGCTAAACGGATGGTGAAATTCTCAGAAGATACCCTGAGAATGGGACAGGGATAGGAAATTCCCCCCCCCTCCAAGATGAACGAATCGGAAGTCGCCGGCGCCTTGCCGTCGACGACCGTAAAGACGTGTTCGCCGCCTTTGGCTATGTCGATCGTCGTCGGAAGTTCGAACCGCACGTCGAAATTATCCGCCGGAGTCTCGTCGCCCTCTTTGCTGTTGCAGGCAATCAGGAGCGAGAAGATTGCGAATACCCCTAATAAATACGTTGTTGTACCTTTCATTCGAAACTTTGTTTTTCGGAAGATAAGTGAGCGCATAGAGCGCTGTTTTTACTTGTTTATATTGATATGCAGTATTTTGTGTGAGTTTTGTCTGCTTTCTGTTGTGGTTTCGTACTGAAACCACTATACGAAATTAAAATTATTTGTTTGAAAAACCTAATTTATGGCAGATTTTTTATTATTTATTATTTTAAATATATTGATTAAAATTTTTATATATTCGGTTCGCGATCGCAGTAGGTGGTGATTCTGTTGTCGGAGAATCGGTTACGGGTCATTCGGATTGCGGATAGGGATTTCGGGTACAGGAGGGCTTCGAAATGACACTAAAAAAATTAAGATAGTTCGGCTAACGAATATCCCTTCCAGTGAAAATGAGGGTTCGACATCGATAGAGGTCCGCTTTGTCCCGAGAAGGTTCCTTCACGCTCCGATCGAATCGAAAGCCGATCGGCAGAGGAGCCGAGTTCATCGTGCCGTCGGTCGGTAGAGGCGGATCTCCTCGGTCGGTAAATCGGAAAGAACGACCGTTCCGCCGGTTTCAACGAGGCGGGGTGCGAACGCCGGATCCGGTAGCTGTTTCGCACAGGCAGGCGGGGAGGACAGCGGTTTTGCGCAGGCGGGAGAGGGGGGGGCGGCTTCGCGCAGGCGGACAGGGCGTGCGGCGAAGATCCGATTCGGCGTTTCTGTGTCGCATTCGGACTTTTGTGCGAAAGTTCGAACCGCAGAGCGAAGAAAAGTTTCATCGTTCGGATTTTTTTGTTATCTTTGTGTCCGATGCATAAATGGCTCACCATATTGCTTGCTTGTATTGCCGTCCAGTTGGGCGGCGGGGAGATTACGGCTTCCGCATCGTCTGCTGTGAAGCAGTCGCCGGCGGTCGTTGCAGAGTCGGCGTCGCAGGAGAGTGAATTCAAAGCCGGCCGGCAGATGCTGGCCGACGCGATTACGGAGTACGCTTCCAATCCGGCGTATTCCAACTCTGGAACTGAGACGTTCGGCGGTTTGCAGCGCTGTCCCGTAACCATTCCCTCTGGAAACCATTTTATGCGATACGGCAGGTTGCCCGAGGCATCGTCGGACGACTCTTCGAGCCGTATTCCTTCTCATTTCAACACCCGAATACCTTGTGCCGTACTGCATCCGGTAGACTATTATGTCTTCCGAATGCGTCGGCTGCTTATTTAACCCGTCCTGTTCGTTGTCGATTCGACGGATTGGGAGATGCTCTCTGAAAAAGCAGAGAGTTTTTATTAAGTAAGGGAGGGACGAAGCGATTGAAAAATCACCGGCGGGAACGTTCCGCAGGTTCGTCCTTATCCAAAATGGGTTAAAAAAAGTATTGGTATGAATAAAAATCAAATGGCGGAGTTGCTGTATGCGCTGCCGGACGGAGTCGTTGTCAGAGGGCGTAAATCGTTGCTTCTGCCTTCGCTTCTGATTGTGACGGGTGTCGTATTGCTGATTGCAAACAGACTGTTGCCCGCGACCTCGGGGTATGAAGATCTGAAATCGGCGCTGGTGCTTTTCGGCGGCGTAATCTTTGTAGGAGGTGTGTTGTCCTTGATCGTCCGTCTGTTCGGCGGCAGCGGTATGCCGCTTTACGGTGAAAAACGGCTCCCGCTGATCTGGTCGGAGCGGTATTACTCCAAATCGGCCGCCGCCGCAGTGGCCAGTTGTCTGACGCGGCACGACTGGGCGCAGCTGCGCAGTATCGCGCAGAGCAATGTCCCTTCGGTGCGGCTTGTGGCTTACCACACTCCCGACGACGGGTTCATGGCGTGCCAAGCGTTCGAATACGTCGAGTTGGAAGAGCGCCCTCTTACGGAGTTGCAGATCGTGCAGCGCCGTGGGGAGGTGCAGCAGAGTGTTCTGCCGGAGTTGGAGTCGGGGGCTGCGTGACGGCGTTCGGCTCCCTGCGGATTGATTCGGGGGGGGGAGAACTCCGGCCGAATTGCCTGTAAAAAATAGAAAAATATGTTGTTGAATACTGAGAATATCATTTTGATCGGAGCGCTGCTGCTGTTGGTTTCCGTGTTTGCCGGAAAAGTGGCCTACCGTTTCGGCGCTCCGGCCCTGTTGTTGTTTCTCGGTGTCGGCATGTTGTTCGGATTGAGGATCATTTCGTTCAATTCGGTTCTCATCGCTCAGTTCGTGGGGATGATGGCTCTGTGCATCATCCTCTTCTCGGGCGGCATGGACACCCGCTACCGCGCTATTCGGCCCGTGATCGGGCCCGGTGTGGTGCTGGCGACGGTCGGTGTGGCGCTGACGGCGCTGATCGTGGCGGGATTCGTCTATGTCGTAGCGCCGTGGTGCAATGCGGAGATGTCGTTTCTGCTGGCGCTGCTTTTTGCGGCTACCATGTCTTCGACCGACTCGGCATCGGTATTCTCGATTCTGCGCAGCCGCCGGCAGGGACTGTGCGAGAATCTGAAGCCGCTGCTGGAGCTGGAGAGCGGCAGTAACGACCCGATGGCCTACATTCTGACCATTCTGCTGGTGGGGCTGCTGACGCCCGGCCAGAGCGTGAGCTTCGGGATGAGTTCCCTCTGGTTCGTCGTCGGGATGACCTTCGGCGTGCTCGCCGGCTACGGTTTCGGCCGTCTGGCCGTCTGGACGATCAACCGGATCAACATCGAGAATCAGTCGCTCTATGCCGTGCTGCTGTTGGCCTTCGTCTTTCTGACCTTCTCGGTGACCGACTTGATTCGGGGTAACGGCTATCTGGCGGTCTATGTCGCGGGTCTGGTCGTAGGCAACTATCCGATCGTTCACAAGAAGACGCTCGGAACCTTTTTCGATGGGTTCACGTGGCTCTTTCAGGTGATCCTCTTCGTCACGCTGGGGCTATTGGTCAATATCGACGAACTGTTGCAGCCCGAAGTGCTGTTGCTGGGCACTCTGACGGGTCTGTTCATGATCTTTATCGCGCGTCCGGCTGCGGTTTTTCTGACCCTGCTGCCGTTTCGGCAATTTACGACCCGTGCACGCTTCTATGTTTCATGGGTGGGCCTGCGCGGTGCCGTGCCGATCATCTTCGCCACCTATCCCGTCGTGGCCGGTGTGGAGGATTCATCGCTGCTGTTCAATATCGTCTTTTTCGTGACGCTGCTGTCACTGGCCCTGCAAGGTACGACGGTCAGCCTGATGGCCGAGTGGCTGGGGCTGGCCTATCCCGAACGGGAACGCATCTTCAACGACGAGGTGATGAACCGGATGCTCGACGACGCGACGACCGAGCTGACCGTCACCGAGGCGATGCTGGAGCCGGGGCATCATCTGCGCGACATCGTACTGCCGGCGGCGACGCTTGTGGTGATGGTGGCGCGCGACGGAACGTTCTTCGTGCCCAAAGGCAATTCGGTGCTCCGTGTGGGCGACAAACTGCTGGTGGTGACCGAGAACAAATCGGAGGTGAAGTCGGTCGTTCAGCCGCAGGAGTAGGGCCTGCCGGCCGGTCCGGCGACTTCCCGAAAACGAGATTCGCCCCTTCCGCAATTTGCTGCGGAGGGGGCGAAATCGTGCCGGAACGCTTCGTTCGGGCGGATTATGCGGGGTCGAGCGCAAATTCCGGTGGAACATCATGCGCTATGCTTCGGTTTTTCATCTTCTTGCAAGGCGCCGACAGGCGACGAGACTATCGACCGCTGCTGGAATGCCATCTGTCATTCCGAGCGAAGTTGAACGGAGCGTGGAAATCTACCGCTTTTTGTTTTTTTGTCTGCTGCTGTTTCCAAGCGATTGATCCTCACGTCGCACCTACGGTGCTCCTCAGGATGACACTCTATTGTCATTCCGAGCGAGTGGCAGCGAGCGTGGGAATCTACCGCTTTTTGTTTTTTTGTCTGCTGCTGTTTCCAATCGGTTGATCCTCACGTCGCACCTGCGGTGCTCTTCAGGATGACACTCTATTGTCATTCCGAGTGAGTGGCAGCGAACGTGGGAATCTACCTCCTTAATTGTCAGCGCCGGAAAGTGAAGAAGATTCCCGCGCAGGCCTGCGGCCTGCAAAGACTCCACGAATCAAGCATAATTCCCACCGGAAATTATGCTTGATTCGTTATGCGTGCCGTTTGGCCAGTTCCTGCTCGAGATCGGCGATCGAACATCCCGTGGCTTCGAGCAGGACGAGCAGGTGGTAGACCAGATCGGAGGCTTCGTAGATCATCGCCTCGCGGTTGCCGGCTACGGCTTCGATGACCGTTTCGACGGCCTCCTCGCCGACCTTCTGGGCGATTTTATTTACACCGCGCGTGAACAGACGTGCCGTATAGGAGCCTTCGGGCATCGCGGCGTGGCGTTCGCGGACGATGGCTTGGAGCGATCGGATGAACCCTTCGGTTTCGGGGATGGCTTCGCCGAAGCAGGTTTTCGATCCCGTATGGCAGGTCGGGCCGTGGGGGATGGTGCGGATCAGCAGCGTGTCGCGGTCGCAGTCGGCCGCCACCGAGACGATGTCGAGCCGGTTGCCGCTGGTTTCGCCCTTGGTCCAGAGGCATTGCCGCGTGCGGCTGTAAAAGGTGACGCGCCCCTCGGCGAGGCTCTTTTCGTAGGCCTCGCGGTTCATGTAGCCGAGCATCAGCACCTGCAAGGTGCTGTCGTCCTGAACGATGGCGGGGATCAACCCGTCGGCCTGTTTGCCGGCCGCGAGTTCCGTGAAGGGAATAGCTTCGATTTTCATGGGATGTTTTTTGTGGTGATTTTATACTTCAATGCACCAATGTATTCGATGCGGGTTTCGTTTTCGCTCGTCGTTGTTCGCGGCCTTTGACCGCGTTTTCATATCTGACCCTCCCCTAAATCCCCTCCTCGGAGGGGACTTCGGGTCAGGTTATCCGACCGAATCGAGGATCGTGACCGTCGGTTCATTAAAGTATGTAATCGAGTTTTCGGTTTATAATCGGACGGGAATATGGCGTGCGCGAAGTTCGCGCTTGAGTCGGGGAATCGGGATTTCGCCGTAGTGGAAGATGCTGGCCGCCAGCGCGGCGTCGGCACGGCCGAGTGTCAGTACGTCGGCGATATGCTCCACCGTTCCGGCGCCTCCCGAAGCGATGACGGGGATGGACAGTTGCTGCGACAGCCGTGCGAAGGTGTCGCAGGGGTAGCCGTTGCGCGTGCCGTCGTGATCCATCGAGGTGAAGAGAATTTCGCCCGCACCCCGCTCGCAGGCCTCCTGCGCCCATGCGAAGAGTTCACGCTCGGTAAGCTGCCGCCCGCCGTGCGTCGTGACGCGCCAGCGGCCGTCGATCGTCTTGGCGTCGATGGCGACGACGACGAACTGTGAGCCGTATTTCGCGGCGACGGCGTCGATCAGCGCGGGGGCGGCGACGGCGGCGCTGTTGACGGTGATCTTGTCGGCGCCGGCCTCCAAGAGCCGACCGGCGTCGTCGACCGAGGCGATGCCTCCGCCGACGGTGAAGGGAATGTCGATGCGCGCGGCGATGCGCGAGACCAGTCCGGTGAAGGTGCGGCGCCCTTCCGCCGTGGCGCTGATGTCGAGGTAGACCAGTTCGTCGGCGCCCTCGGCGGCATAGCGGGCGCCCAGCTCCACCGGATCGCCCACGCTGCGCAGATCGGCGAAGTTGATCCCCTTGACCGTCTGCCCGTCGCGGATATCCAGACAGGGGATTATTCGTTTCGCAAGCATCGTTCGAGATCGTTGAGGGTGATACGTCCTTCGTAGATCGCCTTGCCGACGATCACGCTGTGCAGTCCGGCCCGGTCGAGGGCGGCGAGATCATCCAGCGCGCCGATGCCGCCGCTGACGGTAATCTCCACGTCGGGAAATTCCGTCTGAAGTGCGGCATAGAACTGCGTCGCGGGGCCGCAGAGCATCCCGTCGCGGGCGATGTCGGTGCAGATGACCTGCCGCAGACCCTGCGGACGGAAGCGGGCGATCAGCTCGGCGGCGCTCAGCATCGTCGTCTCCAGCCAGCCCTGAATGGCGATCCTGCCGTCGCGCAGGTCGGCGCCGAGGATCAGGCGTTCGCCGCCGAACTCCTCCAGCCATGCGGCGAACCGTTCGGGTTCGCGCACGGCGATGCTGCCGCAGACGGCCCGCTGTGCACCCGCCGCGAAGACGTCGCGCAGCGCAGCGGAGCTTTTGATACCGCCGCCGTACTGGATTTCGAGCGACGTGCGGGCGGCGATGCGTTCGAGTACGGCCAGATTGGCCGGTTGCTGTGCCTTGGCGCCGTCGAGGTCGACCATGTGCAGCCGTCGCGCCCCCGCCGCTTCGAAACGCAGGGCCGCGTCGAGCGGATCGCGGTCGTAGGTTGTAAGGCGGCCGTAGTCGCCTTGCGTGAGCCGCACGCAGGAGCCTTGGATGAGGTCCATTGCCGGTATGATTTCGATATTCATTCTATTTCATCGTTAAAAAGTTGCGTAGAATCCGTTCGCCCGCCGCTCCGCTCTTTTCGGGGTGGAACTGTGTGCCGAAGAAGTTGTCGCGCGCGATCGCCGCGCTGAAGCGGATGCCGTAATCGGTCGCTGCGATCGTGCCTTCGCAGAGCTGCGGTGCATAGGAGTGGACGTAGTAGACGTAGGTCTCCTCGTCGAGTCCTTCGAACAGCGGCCCGTGCAGTGCTTCGAGGGTATCCCAGCCCACGTGGGGGACTTTGAGCGGTCCGTCGGCCGTCCGGTCGGGAAGACGCACGACGTCGGTGGGAAAGATGCCCAGACACGCGGCATCGCCCTCCTCGCTCGAACGGCACAGGAGCTGCATCCCGATGCAGATGCCCAGCACGGGACAGGTCAGTGCGGGAAGAATCGTGTCGAGCCTTTTTTCGCGCAGCTTGGCCATCGCGGTCGACGCTTCGCCCACGCCCGGCAGAATCACCCGCTCGGCACGGTACAGCACCGCGGGATCGGAGGTGACGATGAATTCGGCGCCCGTGCGGCGCAGGGCTTCGGCGACGGAGCGCAGATTGCCCGTATCGTAGTCTGCAATCGCTATCATAGGACTCCTTTGCTGCTCGGTATGTCGTAATCGAACCGATTGCGGGCGACGGCCATGCGCAGCGCTCGTGCGAAGGCTTTGAAGATCGCTTCGGCCTTGTGGTGCTCGTTCCCGCCCTGCGCGGCGATGTGGAGGTTGCAGCGCGCCGCGCAGCAGAACGAGTGGAAGAAATGACGCAGCATCTCGGTGGGCAGGTCGCCGATGCGTTCGCGGCGGAACTCCGCCTCCCACTCGAAGCTGATCCGGCCGCCGAAGTCGATGAGCACCATCGCGCGGCAGTCGTCCATCGGCAGGACGAATCCGTAGCGGGCGATACCCGCCTTGCTGCCCAGTGCGCGGTCGACCGCTTCGCCCAGTACGATGCCGACGTCTTCGACGGTGTGATGTTCGTCGACCCGCAGATCGCCCTGCGCCTCGATTGCGAGCGAGACGCTCCCGTGATGGGCGATCTGGGCGAGCATGTGGTCGAAGAATCCGATTCCCGTGTCGATGCGTCCGGTGTCGGCACGGCCGTCGAGATCGAGCGAGAGGGCGATCTGCGTCTCGGAGGTGCGGCGCGTGAGGGTGACGCTGCGTTCGCCGCGGCGGATGAACTCCGCGATCTGCGCCCACGACGGGGCGATCAGCACGCAGGCCGTTTCGGCATCGGCTTCGCGCAGCGCGCGGCGTCCGGTCTGCTCGTCGGCGAGCAGGATGCCCCGCGCCCCGAGGTTGCGCGCCAGCAGCATGTCGGTCGGCCGGTCGCCGATGACGTAGCTGGCCGCGAGGTCATAACTTCCGTCGAGGTAGCGGCCGAACATCCCCGTGCAGGGCTTGCGCGTGGGGGCGGCGTCCGCCTCGAAGGTGCGGTCGATGAGCTGGTCATCGAAGACGACGCCTTCGCCTTCGAGCGTCGCGAGCATCCGCTCGTGCGCCGGCCGGAAGTCTGTTTCGGGGAACGACGGCGTGCCCAGACCGTCCTGATTGGTGGCCAGCACCAGCTCGAACCCCAGCCCGCACAGGGCACGGAGTCCCGAGATGGCGCCCGGCACGAAACGGAGTTTTTCGAGGCTGTCGACCTGTAAGTCGACGGGCGGTTCGACGATCAGCGTACCGTCGCGGTCGATAAAGAGGGCTTTTTTCATACGCGGAAATTTTTAACGGTGTTCAGCAGACGCCGATTCTCTTCGGGTGTTCCCACGGTGACGCGCAGGCACCCTTCGCATCCCGCGATGCGGGAGCGGTTGCGGACGATGACGCCCGCCCCGATCAGTGCGTCGTAGAGTGCGTCGGGCGCCGGCGTGCGCAGCAGCAGGAAGTTGGTTTGCGAGGGGTAGACCCGCTCCACGCAGGGGCAGGCGGTCAGTTCGCGGGCCAGCAGCTCACGTTCGCGACGGATTTCGTCGATCTGCGGCGCGAGCTTGCGGTCGAGAAGCTCGGCAGCGGTCTGCTGCGTCAGGCACGGAATGTTGTAGGGGTATTTGACACGGGTGAAAAGGTCGACGACCTCCTTCGCGGCGAAAGCCAGTCCGATGCGCAGCCCCGCCATGCCCCACGCCTTGGAGAGCGTTTGCAGCACGATCAGATTCGGAAATTCGTCGAGCCGCGGCAGGAAACCGGCGGTGTCGGCGAAGTCGATGTAGGCCTCGTCGAGGACGACCATGCCGTCGAAACGGCGCAGCAGCTCTTCGATCGCAGCCGTAGGAAAGGCGTTGCCCGTGGGGTTGTTGGGCGAGCAGAGCCACAGCAGCTTGGTGTGTTCGTCCGCCGCTGCGAGCAGCCGTTCGACGGGCAGCGAGAAGTTGCCGCCGAGCGGCACTTCGCGCAGTTCGATATCGTTGACGGCCGCCGCGACGCGGTACATGCCGTAGGTCGGGGCGATCGAGACCGCGTTGTCGACGCCCGGCTGACAGAAGATGCGGTAGGCCAGATCGATGGCTTCGTCGCTGCCGTTGCCGATGAAGATGCGTTCGGCGGCGACGCCCTTGCGTTCGGCGAGCAGCTCCCGAAGCCGCCGCTGGTGCGGATCCGGGTAACGGTTGACGCCGTTGTCGTAGGGACTTTCGTTGGCGTCGAGCCACACGTCGATGCGCTGACCGCCATATTCGTCACGGGCGGTAGAGTAGGGGTCGAGTGCGAGGATGTTGTAGCGGACGAGTTCAGCGAGCGGTTTCATCGCACACCTCCTTCCTGCCGGATACGGACGGCTTCGGCGTGGGCGCCGAGCCCTTCGGCCCGAGCCATGGCGATGATGGTCGGGGCGAGCGCATCGAGTCCCTCGCGGGTAAGTTCCTGATAGGTGATTTTACGCAGGAAGCTGTCGATGTTCACGCCGCTGTAAGCGCGGGCGCAGCCTCCGGTGGGCAGCGTGTGGTTCGTGCCCGAAGCGTAGTCGCCGGCGCTTTCGGGCGAGTAGTCGCCTACGAATACGCTGCCGGCGGTCGTGATGCGGCGGGCGGCGGGCCACGGGTCGCGCAGCGCGACGATCAGGTGTTCGGGGGCGTAGGCTTCGGCGAAGTCGACCATATCGTCCGTCGAATCGAGTACGATGATCCGGCTCTGGGCGAGCGACTCGCCGAGAATCCTGCTGCGGGGACTTGCGGCCGCCTGCCGGCGGACGGCGTCGTTCACGCGGCGGGCGAATGCGGCTGTGCGGCAGACGAGCAGCGCCTGACTGTCGCCGCCGTGTTCGGCCTGTGAGAGCAGATCGGCGGCCGCGAAGTCGGGCGAAGCCCTTTCGTCGGCCAGCACCAGCACCTCCGACGGGCCGGCCGGAAGGTCGATGGCCACGCCGTCGACGCCGACGAGCTGTTTTGCGCGGGTGACGTAGCGGTTGCCCGGTCCGAAGATCTTGTCGACGCGCGGCACGCTCTCGGTTCCGTAGGCCATGGCGGCGATGGCCTGTGCGCCTCCGAGGGCGAAGAGGCGCCGCACGCCGCACAGCGCGGCGGCATAGCGGATTTCGGGGGCGATGTTCCCGTCGCGGCCGGCAGGGGTGCAGAGGACGATCTCGGAGCAGCCGGCGATCGCGGCTGGTACGGCGAGCATCAGTACCGTCGAGAAGAGCGGCGCCGTGCCGCCCGGGATATAAAGTCCTACACGGCGGATTGCAACGGCGCGCTGCTGGCAGCGCACGCCCGGCAGGATCTCGATCTCGACGGGGCGGGGCAGTTGTGCGCGGTGGAAGGCTTCGATGTTGGCTTTGGCCGTGGCCAGCGCCGCTTTCAGTTCGGGCGGGACGCTGCGGGCGGCCTCGTCGAGTTGCGCCTGCGACAGTTCGAAGCGTTCGGGTACGAAGCCCTCGATGCGGCGGACGATGCTCCGCAGCGCCTCGTCGCCGCCGGTGCGTACCTCCGAGAGGATGGCAGCGACCTGTTCGGCGATGTCACCGTCGTTGCGGGTGACGCGGGCGGTCAGCGCAGGCCAAGCGTCGCGCGGAGGATTTTCGTAGATTTTTATCGGCTCCATAGGTCGTCGGTTTTAACGGATCATATTTTCGAGCGCCAGCACCAGAATCCCTTCCGCACCGATGGCCTTCAGCTGTTCGATGCGCTCCCACAACCGATCCTTGCCGATGACGGCGTGCATCGAACACCAGCCCTCCTGCGCCAGCGGCAGGATCGTCGGACTACGCATACCGGGGAGCAGGGCGGTGGCTTCGGAGATCTTCTCCTTGGGAAGATTCATCAGCACGTACTTCATGCCGCGGCTTTCGAGGATGGAGTTGAAACGGAAGGTGAGCTGCGCGGTCTCGCTGCGCTGCGCTGCGTCGAGCGACGGGTTGGCGACGAGCACCGCTTCGGAGCGGAGGATCGTCTCCACTTCGCGCAGGCCATTCGAAACGAGCGTCCCGCCCGAAGAGACGATGTCGAAGATGGCGTCCGAAATACCTATCGCCGGTGCGATCTCCACCGATCCTTCGATGACGTGAATCTCCGCTTCGATGCCCTGCTGCGAAAGGTATGTGCGCAGGATATTGGGATAGGAGGTCGCTATGCGCCGCCCGTCGAAGTAGCAGGGGCCCGTGTAGTCGGTTGCATTGGGTACGGCGAGCGAGAGGCGGCAGGCGCCGAATCCGAGCTGCATCACCCGTTCGACCGCGAAGCCTTTTTCGGCCACTTCGTTCTCGCCGACGATGCCCAGATCGGCGACGCCCATCGAGACGGCCTGCGGGATGTCGTCGTCGCGCAGAAAGAGTATTTCGAGCGGAAATCCCTCGGCACGAGCGACGAGCCGGCGTTTGCCGTCCGGGACGCTGATGCCGACTTCGAGGAGCAGGCCGAGGCTCTGTTCGTTGAGCCTGCCTTTGGCTTGAATGGCTATTCTTAACATAAGTCGCTTGGTTTGAATGTTTTCTTTCAAGTGCCCGCCCTTGCGTATAGACCGAAAAAAAGCCCACCCGCAAGGGGTGAGCTTCAATTTTTGTATTTGCCGGAACTTTAACGCATCTACACGATCGATTCTACCCCTCGGTGAAAGTGGTGATGATGGTGGATATGGTTAAAAGTAAACATTTCGATAAACTGTTCGTTGCAAATGTAGAATTAAATTCCGAGGAAACAAAATTTCCAGCCGCTTTTTTATCTGTGGCGTGGGCCGTTCGAGTCGGTCCGAAGGTCTCTTCTGCTTTGCAATATGCTGATTTACAATGTTAAGAACGTATTTGTCCATCGCCGACAATGAGGTATTTGTATGAAGTCAGTTCGTGTAGCGCCATCGGGCCGCGCGCATGGAGTTTCTGTGTGCTGATTCCGATTTCGGCGCCCATGCCGAACTGTGCGCCGTCGGTGAAGGCGGTCGAGACGTTGGCATAGACGCAGGCGGCGTCGACCTCGCGCTGGAACGTGCGGATGGTTTCCTCGTCTTCGGCAATGATCGTTTCACTGTGTTGCGAAGAGTAGCGGGCGATATGCGCGAGTGCCTCGTCGAGCGATGCGACCGTGCGGATCGACAGTTTGTAAGCGAGGAACTCCGTCCCGAAACTCGCCGCATCGGCCGGTCGCAGCAATACTGCGGGGTAACTTCCCTGCAAGACGGCCAACGCATCGGCGTCGGCCTGCAGCTCGACCTCCTTTTCGGCCAGCCGGCGGCAGAGCAGGGGCAGATCGGCGAGCCGGTCGCGGTGGACGAGGAGCGTGTCGAGTGCGTTGCAGACGCTCACGCGGCGTGTCTTGGCGTTCAGGACGATCGCGGCGCCCTTTTCGAGGTCGCCCGATCGGTCGAAATAGGCGTGGCAGACGCCGGCGCCCGTTTCGATCACCGGCACGCGGGCATGGTCGCGCACGAAGTCGATCAACCCCCGCCCGCCGCGCGGGATCACCAGATCGACGGAGCCTACGGCGCCGAGCAGTTCGGCCGTCGCGGCGTGCGTGGGCGGCAGCAGCGTCAGGCAGTGTTCGTCGAAGCCGTGCGCGCCGAGCGTGCGGCGGATCAGCGCGGCGATCGCCGCATTGGAGTCGCGGGCGTCGCTGCCGCCTTTGAGAATGCAGGCGTTGCCCGACTTGATGCAGAGCGAGAAGACGTCGAATCCCACGTTGGGACGGGCTTCGTAGATCACGCCGACGACACCGAACGGCACCGAGACCTTGCGGATCTCCATCCCGTTGGGGCGTACCGTGCGGTCGAGAATCCGTCCCAGCGGCGACGGAAGGGCCGCTACGCTGCGCAGATCGGCGGCAATGCCGAGCATCCGTTCGCGGTCGAGCAGCAGGCGGTCGTAGGTCGGATCGGCGGGGTTCATCCGCGTGCGGTCGCGGGCATTGGCTTCGAGTACCTCCTCCATGCCGGTTTCGACTGCGCCGGCCAGCGCCAGAAGCAGACGGTCGATCCGCTCGGGATCGATCCGGTTGAGGGTACGGGCGGCCTCGCGGGCCAGTTGAAAAGTTCGAGTCGAATCCATCGTATCAATCCAGATAGAGATAATCGTAATGTATGAGCGCCCGCGTACCTCGTCGCCCGATGTTGCGGCGTGCCGTCGTGCTGTCGCAGGAGACCTTGCCGGCGCCGATCGGCTGGCCGTCGGGTGCGACGACGCGCACGATGTCGTCCTTTTCGAACGTTCCTTCCACGCGGCTCACTCCGACGGGCAACAGACTTACCGCGCGCGTGCCGTTCAACGCCTCGAACCCCTCTTGCGTGAGGTGCACCTCCCCTTTGGCGAACTCCTCCGAGTGGGCGATCCACTTCTTGACGCCCGAAATCGGATGAGGCGAAGGAAGGAAACGGGTGCAGACGGTGCGGCTCCCTTCGGCGAGCAGATCGGGCAGGATGCCGTCGCGGCGGCCGTTGGCGATGAGCGTCTCGATCCCCTCGGCGGCTACCTTACGGGCGATGCGGCTCTTGGTAAGCATCCCGCCCCGTCCGAACGAGGACTTCGCATCGCGGATGCAACCCGAAAGATCGGTTCGTCCGGGTGCGATTTCACGGATCACCTCGACGCCCGGATCGCCCGGCGTGCCGTTGCAGATGCCGTCCACGTTGGTCAGCAGCACCAGTGCTTCGGCGTCCATCATCGTCGAGATCAGCCCTGAAAGTTCGTCGTTATCGGTGAACATCAGCTCGGTGACCGATACCGTATCGTTCTCGTTGACGATCGGTACGACGGCGTTTTCGAGCATCACGCGCATACTGTTGCGCTGGTTGAGGTAGTGGCGGCGGGTTTCGAAATCCTGCTTCGTGGTGAGCACCTGCCCGCAGACGATTCCCTGTGCGCGGAAGAGTTCGTAGTAGCGATGAATCAGCTTCACCTGTCCCACGGCGGAATAGAGCTGACGGGCCGATACGGCGTCGAGCCGGTGGCCGGCTGCAATCTCTCCGCGTCCTGAAGCGACCGCTCCCGACGACACCACGATGATCTCGACGCCAGCACGGTGCAGGGCTGCGATCTGGTCGACCAGCGCCGCCATGCGCTCGGTGTCGAGCGTACCGTCGCGGCGGGTCAGCACATTGCTGCCTACCTTCACGACGATCCGCCGGAAGCGGCAGCGCGCTGCATTTTTGTCGATGATCGCAGTTCCCATACGGCTTATCGGCTGAGCAGGTACGCTTTGAATGCTTCGAAATCGGCGCCGAGCGCGACCGTCCGTTTCGTCCCCTTGACGAACTCTTGCAGGCATTGCGGAACTTCGACCGGCCGGCCGGTAATGGCTTCCACCGTGTCGAGGAACTTGGCCGGATGGGCTGTTTCGAGGAAGATGCCCGTCTCGTCGTCGCGCAATCCTTCGCGCAGCGCCCGATAGCCGCAGGCGCCGTGCGGGTCGAGCAGGTAGCCCGTGCGGGTATAGGTGTCGGCGACCGTCGCGCGGATCTCGGCGTCGTCGTAGCGGAATCCCGTGACATCGGCGCGCAGCGCGTCGAGCGAACCGCCGTAGAGGTCGAGGATGCGGGTGAAGTTGTTCGGATCGCCCACATCCATCGCATTGGCCAGTGTGCAGACCGACGGCCGCGGCCGGTAACGGCCCGTGCGGAGGTATTCGTAGAAGGTGTCGTTGGCGTTGTTGGCGGCGATGAAGCGGCGAATCGGCAGCCCCATGCGTTTGGCGAACAATCCTGCGGTGAGGTTGCCGAAGTTGCCGCTCGGGACGCTTACCACGATCGGTGTCGTCACGCCCTGCGCCCGCAGTTGGGCGTAGGCGTGGAAAAAGTAGAAGGTCTGGGGCAGGAAACGCGCCACGTTGATCGAGTTGGCCGACGTGAGACGCATTCGCTCTTTGAGCTCCGTATCCGCGAAAGCGCTCTTGACCAGCCGCTGGCAGTCGTCGAACGTCCCTTCGATCTCCAGTGCCGTGACGTTTCGGCCCAGCGTCGTGAACTGCTTCTCTTGAATGCCGCTCACCTTGCCCTTGGGATAGAGTACCACCACGTCGATTCCCTCGACGCCGAGAAATCCGTTGGCCACGGCGCCGCCCGTATCGCCCGAGGTGGCAACGAGTACCGTTACGGGATACTTCTCGGCCTGTCCTCCGATGAAATAGGAGAGGATGCGCGCCATGAAACGTGCGCCCACGTCCTTGAAGGCCATCGTCGGGCCGTGAAAGAGTTCGAGCGTCCAGATGTCTGCGTCGACCTTCGCTATCGGAATATCGAAACAGAACGTGTCGTCTACGATGCGCCGCAGCGTTTCGGGTTCGATCTCATCGCCGAAAAATGCGGCGGCTACCGTGCCGGCGATCCGGTGAAGGTTCATACCGGCGATTCCGGCGAAGAATTCGTCGGGCAGCCGCTCGATCCGTTCGGGCATATAGAGGCCGTTGTCGAGCGCCATGCTCGCGATGACCGCCTCGCGAAGCGAAACTTCGGGGGTGCGGCGGTTGGTGCTGTAATATCTCATAAATTTTGAATCTGTATGGTTGTTCGTTATTCCGTGCCGTGGATGAAGAGATCGATGAACGCACTGCCCCGCAGACGTCCGTAACGCCCGCCGCGGGCGCTCTGCTCGTCGTAAACCCCGACCATGTCGGGATGACAGCCGCTCCGCCAGATCGTGAACGGAACCGGCGCGGCGGTGTGGGTGCGCAGCAGGCAGGGTGTCGGGTGGTCGGGCAGAATCGCCAGAGAGACCGGTTCATCCCATGTGCTGATCGCTTCGAAGATCGGCCGCACCACCCGCGCGTCGAGCGCTTCGATCGTCCGTACCTTCAGATCGGCGTCCCCTTCGTGTCCCGCCTCGTCGCTCGCTTCGACATGGAGGAAGACGAAATCTTCGTCGCGCAGTGCCCGCAGCGCGGCTGCGGCCTTGCCTTCGTAGTTGGTGTCGTAGAGTCCCGTCGCCCCCTCCACTTCGATGGGCTTCAGTCCCGCGTAGACGCCGATTCCTTTGATAAGGTCGACGGCCGAGATGACCGATCCGGTGCGGATCGGCGCGAAGCGTTCCTGAAGGGTCTTCATTCGGGAACGGTAGCCCGGCGACCACGGCCAGATGCTCGTGGCCGGCTCTTTTCCGGCTGCCCGACGCGCCCGATTGACCGGATGATCCGCGAGCAGCTCCTGCGAACGGAGGATCAGCTCGCGCAACTGCCGCGCCGTCGCTTCGGCGGCGGGATCGGCGGCCGACGGCAGCACCTCGGCGAAGGGGAGTCCGGGCACGTCGTGCGGCCCGACGGTGCGCAGCCGCTTGTCGCCGCCGCGGATCGTGAGCAGATGCCGGTAGGAGACGCCCGTGTGGAAACGGACGGCGTCGCTGCCCAACCGCTCCTGAAGGAAAACGATCAGTTCGGCCGCCTCGTCCGTCGAGATGTGACCGGCCGAATGGTTCTTGATGCGTTCCTCTTCGACGGTAATCAGGTTGCAGCGCATGACCATCTCGCCGCGGCCGATTTCGATGCCCATGCCGGCCGCTTCGAGCGAACCGCGGCCTTCGAAGACGGCGGGTACGTCATAGCCCAGCAGCGAGAGGTGTGCGATTTCGCTGCCCGGAGCGAATCCTTCGGGTACGGTATCGAGAACTCCCGACGCGCCGAGCGTTGCGATGCGATCGATCGTCGGCTTGTGTGCGGCTTGCAGCGGGGTACGTCCGCCGAGTCGGGGGATCGGCTCGTCGGCCATCCCGTCGCCCAAGATGATGAGGTATTTCATGGTCTATCGTATATTGGCGATGCGGATGATGTCGGCGAAGACGCCCGCTGCCGTCACCTCCGCTCCGGCGCCGTAACCCTTGATCTGGATCGGATATTTCTTGTAGCGTTCGGTGGTAATCAGTATGACGTTGTTACTGCCCGAGAGGTGGTAGAACGGGCTGTCGTTGTCGACCTCTTCGAGTCCGACCGAGGTACGTCCGTCCTCCATGCGGGCGATGAAACGCAGCCGTTTTCCTTCGGCTTCGAGCCGCTGCCGGCGCGCTTCGAAGTCGGCGTCCGTCTCGGGCAGGCGCTCCCAGAACGCCTCGATGTTCCCTTCGAAATACCGTTCGGGCAGGAAGGGGCGACGCTCTACGTCGCGCTGTTCGACGGGATAACCCGCTTCGCGCGTGAGGATCACCAGCTTGCGGATGACGTCCGTGCCGCTCAGATCGACGCGGGGATCGGGTTCGGCGTAGCCCGCCTCCTGCGCCATGCGCACGGCTTTGCTGAAGGGGATGTCGGCGCTCATGCGGTCGAAGATGTAGTTGAGCGTCCCCGAAACCACTGCTTCGATGCCGAGAATACGGTCGCCGCTGTTGATCAGGTCCGAGATCGTGTTGATGATCGGCAGACCGGCTCCGACGTTGGTCTCGAAGAGGAATTTTACGTTGCGCTTGCGCGATACGGTCTTGAGCTCGCGGTAGAGTTCGTAGTCGGACGACGCGGCGATCTTGTTGGAGGCCACTACCGAGACGTTGTGGTCGAGCAGCGAGCGGTAGAGGGCAGCTACCTCCGCGCTGGCCGTGCAGTCGACGAAGACCGAGTTATAGATGTTCAGGGCAAGTATCTCGTCGCGCAGGCTCTCCGGTGTCGAGGGTTTGCCCTCGCGTTCGAGCCGCTGGAGACAGTCGGTCAGGGCGATGCCTTCGGTGTCGATGAGCCGCTTGCGGGAGTTGGCGATGCCTATGACGCGGATCTGAAGTCCGTTGTCCGCCATGAGCGTGCGCCGTTGCAGTCGGATCTGCTCCAGCAGGTCGCTGCCCACCAGCCCCACGCCGGTGACGAAGATGTTGAGCACCTGATACTCCGATAGGAAGAACGAGTCGTGGATCACGTTGATCGCCTTCGGGAGGCTTTCGAGCGTTACGACCACCGAGATATTCGTTTCCGAAGCGCCTTGGGTGCAGGCGATGACGTTGATGCCGTTGCGTCCCAGCGTTCCGAAGAGCTTGCCCGCGATACCGGGCGTATGTTTCATGTTGTCGCCCACGACGGCGATCGTCGCTAAGTCGTGTTCGGCGGTGATGCTGCCCATTTCGCCGATCTCGATCTCGGGAGAGAACTCCTTCGAGAGCACTTCGATGGCCAAATCGGCATCCTCGTTGCGCAGTCCGATCGACGTCGTGTTCTCCGAGGCGGCCTGCGACACGAAGAAGACGCTGATGCCGGCCCGCGCCAGCGTGCGGAAAATGCGGTGGTTGACGCCGATCACGCCGACCATGCCCAGCCCCTGTATGGTGACCAGACAGGTGTTGTTGATCGAGGAGATTCCTTTGATCGCCTTGTTGCGCCCCTGCACCCGTTCGCGGGAGATGAACGTGCCCGGCGCTTCGGGATTGAAGGTATTCTTGATGATGATCGGAATGTTGCGGTGGTAGACCGGAAAGATCGTGGGCGGGTAGATCACCTTCGCACCGAAGTTGCACAGCTCCATGGCCTCTTCGAAGCTCAGCCGGTCGATGACGTAGGCGTCGCTGATGACACGGGGATCGGCCGTCATGAACCCGTCCACGTCGGTCCAGATTTCGAGCACTTCGGCTTTCATCGCCGCGGCGATGAGCGCAGCCGTGAAGTCCGATCCGCCGCGGCCCAGATTGGTCACGTCGCCCGTCGTGCAGTCCGATGCGATGAAGCCCGGTGCCACCGACACGCGGGGCCGGCCGGCCAGACACTTCTTTATCAGCTTTTCGGTCAGCTCCGGTTCGGCGATGTGCTTCCCGAAATAACTCTTCGTCTTGATGAACTCCCGCGAATCGCAGAGCCGAGAGCCTTCGAGCACGGCGGCGACGATCTCGGATGAAAGGCGCTCGCCGTAGCTGACAATCGTATCGCCCGTGCGGGGCGAGAGGTCGCGGATCAGGTAGACGCCGCGCAGAATGTTCGAAAGCTCCTCGAGCAGCTCTTCCACCCGTCGGCGGGTCGCGTCGCGCCGCTCGGCGGCCACCACTTCGTCGATGATCGTGCGGTGGCGGTCGACGATGGCCGCCACCCCCTCGGTATAGTCGCCTCTTCCGTCGGCAGCTGCGGCGGCCGTGGCGAGCAGCCGGTCGGTGATACCGCCCAGCGCCGAAACGACGACGACGATCTCGCCGTCGTTCGATGCGACGATCTTTCGCACTTGCTCCAAACCTTGCGCGGAACCTACCGACGATCCGCCGAATTTCAATACTTTCATCTGTTTTCTCTTTGGCTGTCGAATCAGCCGTAAATATACTAAAAAAATTCAGAATACCGCTTCCGGTACAGCAGCGCCTGCCATCGGCGAAACGCCCCGCGCGGAGCTTTCGCCGATGGCGGACACTCGGCCGTTATTCCTCCTGAGCGGTATGGTGGACGCCCTGCACGGCGCGTCCCGACGGATCGTTCAGGTTGCGGAACGACTCGTCCCACGCCAGCGCCTCGGCCGTGCTGCACGCCACCGACGGAACCGACGGAACGCACTGCGCCGCCGTCTGCGAAGGGAAGCACTCCTCGAAAATCGTCCGGTAGTAGTACTCCTCCTTGTTGCGCGGCGGGTTGATCGGGAAGCGGTCGGCCGCTTGCGCCATCTCGCGGTCGGAGACCGCAGCGGCGGTGAGCGCCTTGAGCGAGTCGATCCACCCGTAGCCTACGCCGTCGGAGAACTGCTCTTTCTGCCGCCAGACGATTTCGGGCGGGAGGAGGTCTTCGAACGCCTTGCGCAGAATCCACTTCTCGATACGCCCGTTGCGGGGCATCTTGGCTTCGGGATTGATGCGCATGGCCGTGTCCAGGAACTCCGTGTCGAGGAACGGCACGCGGCCTTCGATGCCCCACGCCGCGAGCGACTTGTTGGCGCGCAGACAGTCGTACTGGTGCAGCCGGCCGATCTTGCGCACGGTCTCTTCATGGAAAGCGCAGGCATCGGGGGCCTTGTGGAAATAGAGGTAGCCGCCGAAAATCTCGTCGGCGCCCTCGCCCGACAGTACCATCTTGACGCCCATCGATTTGATGACGCGCGCCAGCAGATACATCGGCGTCGAAGCCCGCACGGTCGTCACGTCGTAGGTTTCGATGTGGTAGATCACGTCGCGCAGGGCGTCGAGTCCCTCCTGTACGGTGTAGTGGATCTCGTGATGCACGGTGCCGATGTGCTCCGCCACTTTGCGTGCGGCGGCCAGATCGGGAGCGTCCTTCAGCCCCACGGCGAACGAGTGCAGACGGGGCCACCATGCGCCGTCGCGTCCTTCGGTTTCGATGCGGCGGTCGGCGAAGCGTTTGGCGACGGCCGAAATGATCGACGAATCGAGTCCGCCCGACAGCAGCACGCCGTAGGGAACGTCGGACATCAACTGCCGCTTGACGGCCGCTTCGAGCGCTGCGCGCAGTGCCGCGACGTCGGTGCTGCCCTCCTTCACGGCGTCGTAATCGGACCAGTCGCGTGTGTACCAGCGCGTCATCTTCCCCTCGCGGCTCGACCAGTAGTGGCCCGGCTCGAAGGGACGGATGACGTTGCAGACCCCTTCGAGCGCCTTCAGCTCGGAAGCGACATAGAGCCGTTCGTCGGCGTCCCAGCCGATGTAGAGCGGGATGACGCCGACGGGGTCGCGGGCGATGAGGTACTCGTCGCGCTCGATATCGTAGAGCGCGAAAGCGAAGATACCGTTCAGGCGGTCGAGCAGCTGAATGCCGTATTTACGGTAGAGCGGCAGGATGACCTCGCAGTCCGATCCGGTCTGGAACTCATACTCGCCGGCCAGCTCGCGCCGCAGCTCCCGATGGTTGTAAATCTCGCCGTTGACGGCCAGCACCAGCCGCCCGTCGGGGCTGTACAGGGGCTGCCCGCCCGACTGCGGATCGACGATGGAGAGCCGCTCGTGAGAGAGCACGGCACGCGGGCCGCAGTAGATTCCCGACCAGTCGGGACCTCGGTGTCGGATTTTGCCCGACATCTTCAACACCTGCGCACGCAGATTCTCACTCTTTTCCCGGATTTCGAATAGACCGACAAAACCGCACATACATTCAGATCGTTTAGTTGTTTTCAGGACGCAGCTTGCGCACGACGGCGCCGGTCTGCCACATTTCGCTTTCACGCAGCTCGCGCAGCTCTTCGTTGAGCTTCTCGCGGTAGTCGGGCTTGCTGTTCAGGTCGATCGACCGCTGTGCTTCACGACCGGCCGCTACCTCCTCATAGAGCTTTTCGAAGACGGGTTTCGAGGCGTCGCGGAAGCGTTTCCACCAGTCCAGCGCACCGCGCTGCGCCGTGGTCGAGCAGTTGGCGTACATCCAGTCCATGCCGTTTTCGGCCACCAGCGGCATGAGCGACTGCGTAAGCTCCTCGACCGTCTCGTTGAAAGCCTCCGAGGGGGTGTGTCCATGTGCACGCAGCGTTTCGTACTGAGCGGCGAAGATGCCCTGAATGGCGCCCATCAGCGTGCCGCGTTCGCCCGTCAGATCGGAGTAGACTTCGCGTTTGAAGTCGGTCTCGAACAGGTAGCCCGAGCCGACGCCGATGCCGAGGGCCACCACGCGCTCGAAGGCGCGGCCCGTTGCATCCTGAAAGACCGCAAAGCTCGAATTGAGTCCGCGTCCCTGCAGGAACATTCGCCGCAGCGAAGTACCCGACCCTTTGGGTGCGATCAGAATTACGTCGACGTCGGCTGGCGGAACGATGCCCGTGCGCTCCTTGTAGGTGATGCCGAAGCCGTGCGAAAAGTAGAGCGCCTTGCCCGGCGTGAGATACTTCTTGATCGTCGGCCATACGGCGATCTGACCCGCGTCGGAGAGCAGATACTGGAGGATCGTACCGCGCTCGGCCGCCTCCTCGATGCTGAAGAGCGTCTGGCCCGGGACCCAGCCGTCGGTGACGGCCTTGTTCCAGCTTGGGGTGCCCTCGCGCTGGCCTACGATGACGTTGAATCCGTTGTCGCGCAGATTCAGCGACTGTCCGGGTCCCTGCACACCGTAACCGATGACGGCGATCGTCTCGTTTTTGAGGACCTCGCGCGCCTTCTCCAGCGGAAACTCTTCGCGTGTGACGACGGTTTCGTTTACACCGCCAAAATTGATTTGTGCCATAGCTGTAACTGTTTTAGATGATGATTATGTGGATTATTCTTTGTTGTTTTCCAGTTGTTCGAGGTATTCGTTCAGCAGCTCGCGCCGCGATTTGACGATCGCCACCGTGCCGCTGCGCACGAATTGCTGCACGCCGTAGGGTTGGAGCAGTTCGAACAGTTCGTGCGTCTCGCTCTTGTAACCGGTTTTTTCGACGATGATGTAGTCGTCGTCGATCTCCAGAATGCGCACGTTGTGCCGGCGCACGAGCTGTTCGACGTTGCGGCTGCGCGTTACTTTATACAGCGCGATCTCCTGCTGCACGACCTCATCGGAGGTGAATACGAAGGTCTTCAGTACGTCGACCCGTTTTTCGACCTGCCGTGCGAGCTTTTCGACCTTCTCGGGGTCGGTACGCACGACGATCGTGAATTTGTGGATGCCCTTGAGCGCCGACTGGGAGGTCGTCAGACTCTCGATATTGACATTGCGGCAGGTGAAGACCGTGGTGATCTGACTCAGCAGACCGACCTTGTTTTCCGAAAAAACGGTGATGATGTATTCCTGTTCCATAATGACGTGTCGTTTTATTCGAGCCGGATGGCTGCGACCGGAGCGCCGGCCGGAACCATCGGAAAGACGTTTTCTTCGCTTTCGACCCTTACTTCGAGCAGGTAGGCGCCCGGGTGGGCCTTCATATCCTCCACGGCCTCCGCCAATTCCTCGCGCCGTTCGACGCAGCGGTAGGCGATGCCGTTCGCGCGGGCGAGCAGCCCGAAATCGGGGTTGACCATCTCGGTGAAGGAGTAGCGGCGGTCGTAGAAAAGCTCCTGCCACTGGCGCACCATGCCCAGAAAAGAGTTGTTCAGCAGCACGATCTTCACGCTGATCTGCGACTGGAAGATCGTCGCCATCTCCTGAATGGTCATTTGCAGACCGCCGTCGCCGGCGAAGAGGCAGACCTCGCGGTCGGGAGCACCCAGCTTGGCGCCGATGGCGGCCGGAAGACCGAATCCCATGGTTCCCAGACCGCCCGATGTGACGACGCTGCGGCTGCGGCGGAATCCGAAATAGCGGGCGGCGAACATCTGCTGCTGTCCCACGTCGGTGACCAGTACGGCGTCGTTGTCGTAGGCGCGTGCCACGGTGTCGATCGCCTCGCCCATGCGGATGGGTCCTCCTTCAGGACGGATCGCCCGACGGATCACCGCTTCGTATTCGATGCGGTCGCAGGTGCGGAACTCCTCGATCCACTGCGCATGATCACCCTGCCGGATGCGTCGGGTGAGCAGCGGCAGCGTTCGTTTCACGTCGCCCACGAGGGGTACGTCGGCGTGTACGATCTTGTCGATTTCGGAGGGATCGATCTCCAGATGGATGATCTTGGCATTGGCGCCGAACTGGGTGGGATCGCCCGTCACACGGTCGTCGAAACGCATCCCGACGGCGATGAGCAGGTCGCACTCGCAGTTTTTGATGTTGGGACCGTAGTTGCCGTGCATTCCCAGCAGCCCCACGTTGCGGGGATCGTCGCTCGGCAGGGCCGAAAGACCCAGCAGCGTCGAGGCGGCGGGCATCCCGCTCTTGTCGAGAAAGGCGTGCAGTTCGGCTTCGGCGTTACCCAGAATCACGCCCTGACCGATCAAGACCAGCGGCCGGCGGGCGTTGTCGATCAGCTGCGTCGCCTCCTCGATACGCTCCTTATCGGGCGTGACGGCGGGAACGTAGCTGCGGATCGAGGTGATGCGTTCGTAACGGAAGGGGGCCGTGGCACATTGGGCGTCCTTCGTGATGTCGACGACGACCGGGCCGGGACGACCCGATCGGGCGATGTAGAAGGCCTTGGCGATGGCCGCCGGAATATCTTCGGGGTACTTGACCTGACAGTTCCACTTCGTGACAGCCTGCGTGATCCCCACGAAATTGGTCTCCTGAAAGGCATCCGTCCCGAGCAGCGACGAACCCACCTGTCCGGTGACGAGCACCAGCGGCGTGGAGTCCATCAGTGCGTCGGCCAGTCCGGTCACGGTGTTCGTGGCTCCGGGACCGGAGGTCACCAGACAGACGCCGACGCGGCCGCTTACGCGGGCATAGCCCTGTGCGGCGTGCACGGCGCCCTGCTCGTGGCGCACCAAGATGTGGCGCAGCCGGTCGCGGTAGTCGTAGAGTGCATCGTAAACGGGGATGATGGCGCCTCCGGGATAGCCGAAAACGGTCTCGACGCCCTCGCGCAGGAACGATTCGATCAGTGCCTGCGATCCGGTGAGCAACGGGGCTTCGGCCGTTTGCCGATCTTCGGATCGGAAGGATTCGGTCGTGTTCATAAGCAATCGGTTTTATGCATTGTCTTGTGTGTCGATGATGCGTACGGCGCCTTTGTCGGCCGAGCTGACCAGCAGGGCGTAGGCACGCAGCGAGGCCGGTATGAGACGCTCGCGCGCAACCGGTGCGAAACGCTGCAAGGCGGCTTTGCGTGCGGCGATCTCTTCGTCGTCGACCAGCAGGCGGATCGAACGGTTGGGGATGTCGATCTCGATCGTATCGCCCGTGCGGATGACGGCGATCTCGCCGCCTGCAGCGGCTTCGGGCGAGACGTGCCCGATCGAAAGCCCCGACGTACCGCCCGAAAAACGACCGTCGGTGATGAGCGCGCAGACCTTGTCGAGTCGTTTCGACTTGAGATAGGAGGTGGGGTAGAGCATCTCCTGCATACCGGGGCCGCCTTTAGGCCCTTCGTAGCGGATGACGACTACCTCGCCCGGCTGTACTTCGTCGCCGAGGATCCCCTCCATCGCCTGCTCCTGCGATTCGTAGACGCGGGCCGTGCCTCGGAAGAGGAACAGCGTTTCATCGACGCCCGCCGTCTTGACGACGCAGCCGCTGCGGGCGATGTTGCCCGTCAGAACGGCCAGTCCGCCGTCGCGGAAATAGGCGTGTTCCGCATCGCGGATGCAGCCTTCTGTGCGATCTTTGTCGAGCGTATCGTAACGGGTGTTCTGTGCGCCCAGTTCGCGGCCGGAAAGTCCGGCCGGAGCGCTGCGCCAGCGTCCGACGGCGTCGTCGCTCACCGTCGGGCTGCACAGATCGTAGGCGGCGATCGCCTCGCCGAGCGTGCGGCCGTCGATCCGTTTTACAGCGGTGTCGACGAGTCCTGCACGGTCGAGTTCTCCCAGAATCGAGAGAATGCCGCCGGCGCGGTTGACGTCCTGAATATGGTAGTGCGAGTTGGGCGCGACCTTGCACAGGACGGGAACCTTACGCGAAAGACGGTCGATATCCTGCATCGTGAAGTCCACGCCCGCTTCGTGAGCGACGGCCAGCAGATGCAGCACGGTGTTGGTCGAACCGCCCATGGCGATATCGAGCGACATGGCGTTCTCGAAGGCGGCTTTCGTAGCGATCGAACGCGGCAGCAGCGAATCGTCGCCCTCGAAATAGTAGCGTTCGGCGTTGCGGACGACGAGCGCGGCGGCATCTTCGAAGAGCCTGCGGCGGGCGACGTGCGTGGCGACGATCGTGCCGTTTCCGGGCAGCGAAAGCCCCAGCGCCTCCGTGAGACAGTTCATCGAGTTGGCGGTGAACATCCCCGAACACGATCCGCAGCCCGGGCAGGCGCAGCGCTCGATGCGCTCCACCTCTTCGTCGCTGCACTGTGCGTCGGCACTCATCACCATCGCGTCGATCAGGTCGACGTTGCGGTCGCCGAAGCGCCCCGCCTCCATCGGCCCGCCCGAGACGAAGACCGTCGGGATATTGAGCCGCATGGCGGCCATCAGCATACCGGGCGTGATCTTGTCGCAGTTGCTGATGCAGACCAGCGCATCGATCTTGTGTGCGTTGGCCATATATTCGACGCTGTCGGCGATGATTTCGCGCGAAGGAAGCGAGTAGAGCATCCCGTCGTGTCCCATGGCGATCCCGTCGTCGATGGCGATGGTGTTGAACTCCGCGGCGAAACAGCCGCACGCTTCGATGCGCTGTTTGACATACTGGCCGATTTCGTGCAGGTGCATGTGTCCCGGGACCAGCTGCGTAAACGAATTGGCGATGCCGATGATCGGCCGGCCGAACTGTTCTTCGCTCATACCGTTGGCGCGCCAGAGACTTCTGGCTCCGGCCATCCGACGACCGGTCGTCGTCACGGCGCTTCTGAGTGGATGTTTCATTTTTCTCTCTTTTTCGACCTGTTTCCCTTGTCGGTTTTGTAAACAGCGAAGCCCTTCTCTCGGGAGAAAGGCTTCATTATATTCTTAATATATATAACCCCTTTCTCCCGTCATGGTTTCGTGACGACGAGCAGCAGATTAATGACGTGGATATACGTAGGATTCAAAGTGTGCATAACTGCATTCTGGAGTTTGTTATGAAGCAAAAGTAGGTATATAAAATTACATTACCAAGCTAATTCGTAAAAAAATATAATAACATAACAATCAGGCGCTGAGTTTGCTTTCGCGGCTTTTGTTTTATCGTTAAACCGGATGTTTGCTTACAATCTGAAACCGGCTTTCAAACCCTGTTAAAGCCTTTTTCGGCAGATTGCAGCGCATCGGAATTCGCTCGGTTCGGATTTCGGATTACGATTCGTTATCCGTTCGCTGTTCCGAAGGGTCGGCGGGTGCGGAATTTTTCCGTCGAAGGCGATCCTGCGGGAGCCTCCCTTTCGACCAGCGCTTGCCATCCGGCCTGTGCTTGCCGTCGTCCTGTGCGGCGTATCGAGCGGGCGACGGTTTCCCTGCTGAAGCGGGTTCCGCAGGCCGTGGCCGTGCAGCGCCCGTGCGTACTTGCGCCGCGCCTTTGAGGTCAGATCTGCGCAGCGATGAAATCCCCGACCGCCGAAGTCTGGTAGCTGGGGCAGCCTGGCGCCGAGAGGTCTTCGGTAACGACGCCTTCGGCAAGGGTGCGGTCGATGGCCTTGCGAATGGCCTTGCCTTCGGCGATAAGCCCCAGATGCTCCAGCAGCAGGGCCGCCGAGAGAACGGTAGCCATCGGATTGGCGATATTCTTGCCCGCCGCCTGCGGATACGATCCGTGAACGGGTTCGAACAGGGCGCACTTCGCACCGATGCTCGCCGACGAGAGCATTCCCACCGAACCGCTGATGACGCTGGCTTCGTCGGTCAGAATATCGCCGAACATATTCTCGGTTACGATCACGTCGAAATCGGTCGGCCGGCGGATGATCTGCATCGCGGCATTGTCCACGAACATGAAATCGACCGTTACCTCGGGATATTCGAAAGCGGTGCGCTGGGCGGTTTCGCGCCACATGCGCGAAGTCTCCAGTACATTGGCCTTGTCGACCACCGTGAGGTGCTGCCGCCGCGCCGCCGCCAGCCGGAAGGCGACGCGCAGCACTTGCTCGATCTCGTCGATGGTGTAGGTGCAGGTGTCGTAGGAGCGCGTGTCGTTCCGGTCGCGTCCCGACCGTCCGAAATAGATGCCGCTCGTCAGTTCGCGCACGCAGATGAAATCCGTGCCGCGCACGATGTCGGCCTTGAGCGGCGAACGGTCGGTCAACGACTCGTAAACCGTCACGGGGCGCAGGTTGGCGAATAAACCCAGCGCCTTGCGCATCCGCAGCAACCCCTGCTCGGGACGTATTTTCGACTTGGGGTTGTTGTCGTATTTGGGATCTCCGATCGCACCGAACAACACGGCGTCGGCTTCACGGCAGATGCAGTGGGTCGCGTCGGGGTAGGGGTTGCCGGTGGCTTCGATCGCTGCGGCGCCTACCAGCGCCTCGGTGTAGCGGATGCGATGGCCGAATTTCGCAGCTGTACGGTCGAGTACTTTCGTGGCTTCGGCGATGATTTCGGGTCCGATACCGTCGCCGGGTAGAAGGGCAATGTTGATATCCATAATCTTGAATGTTGTGTGGTCGCAGGAATATTGATGGGTTCGGGCGTTACCGGCGGGCGGCTTCGAACGCTTCGATCCGGTCGGCGATGCTTACCAGATAGTCCACGTCGTCGTAGCCGTTGAGCAGGCACCTTTTCTTATAGGCGTCGATCTCGAAGCGTTCGCTGCGGCCGTCCGAGAGGGCGGTCAGCGTCTGCGCCTCCAGATCGACCGTGAAGCGGGCCGTGGGATCGCGGCGCAGGTCGTCGAAGATCGCGGCGAGAAATGCGTCGCTTACGCGCAGCGGCAGCAGCCCGTTGTTGAGGGCGTTGTTGCGGAAGATGTCGGCGAAGAAGCTCGATACCACCACGCGGAACCCGTAGTCGGCCAGCGCCCATGCGGCGTGCTCGCGCGAACTGCCGCACCCGAAGTTGCGTCCGGCCACGAGGATACGTCCCTCGTAACGCGGATCGTTGAGCGGGAACGCGGCGATCGGGCGTCCCTCGGCGTCGTAACGCCAGTCGCGGAAGAGGTTGTCGCCGAATCCTTTGCGTTCGGTCGCTTTGAGGAAACGCGCCGGAATGATCTGATCGGTATCGATGTTCTCCGCATCGACGGGTACCGCCCCCGAAGTGAAGGTTATGAATTTTGGAATAGCCATCGTTTCTATACGTTAAATTATAAAATCGGCGGGTTGTCGTTTCGTCCGGCTTTTCATGTTCTTCAGCCGAACGGGTCGATGGTCGGGATCCTTCCTCTCACCACCCGAACAGCTCGCGCGGGTCTTCGATACGTCCGCTGACTGCTGCTGCTGCCGCAACGGCGATGCCCGCCAGCAGCGTGCGGGCTCCCGGTCCCTGACGGCCTTCGAAATTGCGGTTCGAGGTCGAGACGCAGTACTTGCCTGCCGGAATCTTGTCGGCGTTCATCGCCAGACAGGCCGAGCAGCCCGGCTGGCGCAACTCGAAGCCTGCGGCGGCGAGAATCCGATCCAGCCCTTCGGCCTTCGCGGCAGCCTCGACCCCTTTCGAGCCGGGGACGATCCATACCGTCACGCCCGAAGCCTTGCGCCGCCCTTCGACCAGGCGGGCGAAACGCCGCAGGTCTTCGATGCGGCCGTTGGTGCAGCTGCCCACGAAAACGTAGTCGACGGGTTTGCCCAGCAGCCGTTCTCCGGTGCGGAATCCCATGTATTCCAGTGCTTTGGGATCGGCGTCGGCGGGGATTGCGGCGTCGACGGCCATCCCCATGCCCGGATTCGTTCCGTAGGTAATCATCGGCGCGATGTCGGCGGCGTCGAAGCGGTATTCCTTGTCGAAACGGGCGTCGGCGTCGCTGTAAAGTTCACGCCACTGTGCCACGGCGTCGTCAAAGCGTTCGCCCTGCGGTGCCCGTTCGCGCCCGCGCAGGTAGTCGAAGGTCTTCTCATCGGGGGCGATCATGCCGCCGCGGGCGCCGCACTCGATGCTCATGTTGCAGAGCGTCATGCGCCCCTCCATCGTAAGCGAGCGGATCGCTTCGCCGGCGAATTCGATGAAGTGGTCGGTGCCGCCCGAAGCGGTGATCTGCGAGATGATATAGAGGATGATGTCCTTGGCTTCCACACCCGGGCGCAGCGTGCCGTCGACGGTGATGCGCATTGCACGCGGTTTGATTTGCAGGATACACTGGCTGGCCAGTACCATTTCGACCTCGGAGGTTCCCACGCCGAAAGCGACGGCCCCCAGCGCTCCGTGCGTGGAGGTATGGCTGTCGCCGCAGACGATGGTCATGCCCGGCTGCGTGAATCCCAGCTCGGGACCGATGATATGTACGATTCCCTGACGCGGATTGCCCATGCCGAAGTGTTCGATGCCGTAGCGTGCGCAGTTGGCCCTCAGCGTCTCTACCTGATGCCGCGACTGAGGCTCCGCGATGGGGAGGTGTTGGTCGACGGTCGGGATGTTGTGGTCGACCGTCGCGGTGATGCGGTCGGGGTGTACTACGCCGATGCCGCGCCGGTCGAGTCCGGCGAAGGCGACGGGAGAGGTCACCTCGTGGATGTACTGCCGGTCGATGTAGAGTACCGAGCGGCCGCCCTCCTCCGTGCGTACGGTATGCGCATCCCAAATCTTGTCCAAAAGCGTCCGTGCCATCCTACTCCTCCTTCTCTTTGCGTTCGGTGACGTTCAGTACGCGCAGTGCGTCGAGGAACGCTTCGACCGACGCCCGCGTGGTATCGGTGTGGGCGGCGAATCCGTGCACGGTGCGTTCGCCGCACTCGACCTGCACATGGACGCGTCCCACGTCGTCCGATCCGCGCGTGACGGCCTGCATCAGGAATTCCGAGAGCACGACCTGCTCGACGATCAGCTTTTTGATCGCTGAAACCGCCGCGTCGACCGGACCGTTGCCCGTGGCGGTCGACATGCGTTCGTGATCGCCGAATTTCAGTACGACGGTGGCCGTCGGAACGAGCGTACCGGTAGTCACTTGAAGGAACTTCAGCGAGATCGACTGTTTGCGGATGCGGTCGATGTCGCCCACCAGATACAACAGGTCGTAGTCATGAATCTCCTTTTTCTTGTCGGCCAGCGCGAGGAACTTGTCGTAGGTCGCGTTCAGCTCCTCCTGCGTGAGGTTGTACCCCAGCAGTTCGAGCCGGTGCACCAACGCCGCGCGGCCGCTGCGGGCCGTCAGGGCGATGACCGACTCGTTGAGTCCGATCTCCTGCGGGTCGATGATTTCGTAGGTCTGCCGGTGTTTCAGCACGCCGTCCTGATGGATGCCCGACGAGTGGGCGAAGGCGTTGCGGCCGACGATGGCTTTGTTGGGCTGCACGGGCATGTTCATCAGGCTCGACACCAGATGCGAAGCCTTGGTAATGAGCCGTGAGTTGATCTGTGTGTCGACGCCGATTTCGCGGTGGCAGCGCAGCGTCATCACCACCTCTTCGAGCGAGGTGTTGCCGGCGCGCTCGCCGATGCCGTTGATCGTCACCTCGGCCTGCCGGGCGCCGTTGAGAATGGCGCTCAGCGTATTGGCCGTAGCCATACCCAGATCGTTGTGGCAGTGGGTGGAGATGATGGCCCGGTCGATGTTGGAGACGTGTTCGACGAGGTATTTGATCTTCGCCCCGTATTCCTGCGGCAGACAGTAGCCCGTCGTGTCGGGGATGTTGACCACCGTAGCACCCGCTGCGATGGCCGCTTCGACCACGCGGGCGAGGTACTCGGGATCGGCGCGTCCGGCGTCTTCGGCATAGAACTCCACGTCCTCGACATACCGTTTGGCGTACTTCACCGCCTCGACGGCCGTTTCGAGAATCTTCTCGGGGGTCGACCGCAATTTGTCGTAGATGTGCTGGGGCGAGACGCCGATGCCCGTGTGAATTCGTTTGTGCTTAGCCAGACGCAGGGCGTCGGCCGCCACGTCGATATCTTTTCGCACGGCGCGTGTGAGGGCGCAGATCGTCGGTTCGGATACGGCCTTCGAGATCTCCAGCACGGAGTTGAAATCTCCGGGACTGGAGATCGGAAATCCCGCCTCGATAATATCTACGCCGAGACTCTCCAGCAATTTGGCGACCTCGATCTTCTCGGTGGTGTTCAACTGGCAGCCCGGAACCTGTTCGCCGTCGCGGAGCGTGGTGTCGAAAATGTACAATTTCTCACTCATATCTTATTGGTCTTTGATTTCGGAGGCGATCCGCTCGCTCCGAATCCTTGTTTTTCGTTTTATAAAAATTCCGCCATTCCGCCGGAAGACGGCCGGCCCGGAGATTTTGCCTCGTTCGTACCCGCAGTGTCCGTGTCGCCCCGTCTGTTTCCGTTTCGGCTGTGCCTGCGGTGGTCACGTTCGGCGGCGGAGTTCATCCGGCGCAACCGACCGGAATCTTCCGGAGAGAACCGGCCGACGACCGAATCTTGTGTTTCTCGGCTATTTTTCATGCGGGCCTAACCCTGCCCGAACCCTCCGCCGTTGTGTCTGCCGGTATGCGTAATTGTCGGTTTTGGGAATTTTGATTACAATTCGTAATTAAAATAAATGAAATAGATGTAAAATTCATAAAATATCCTACTCGATATACATGAAATGAAATTTGTCTAAATCTTGTAACCGGTTCACTCATTTGCAAATATATAAATTATTCAAGGATTTCAAAAATAATTTTGGTTAAGTTTCAAATAATAATCGAAATCTGTTTCAGGGCGCAGCGCAGCCTGCCATTTCCGCTCTTTTTCAGAAGGTGTCCGAAAGATGGGATTTTATCAAACGGCGCATCGCAGGCATCGGCCGGTGCAAAGTGCGGCGGGAGAAAATCGCTCCAGAGTAATTTCTATTGCTGCTATGAGTTGGTTTAACTGTTGATATACAGCGATTCGTACGGATGGAGTATGAAGTTCGACGAGAATCGATCTTGCAGGTCAGGTGTGTTCGGGCAGACGGTCGGGAGTCTTCAGCGGCAGGAACGGAACGTGTATTGCCGGACTCCTGTCGGGGAGGAGGGATACGCGGCGGCTGTGCCTTGTTATAAATTGTAAGTTACGGGGTTTCCGGCTTGAAGATGAATTCGCAACGCGGCTTTTTGCCCTTGTCGAAGCTGTCCACCGGCCTTCGGGCTTCCAGCAAAAAA
>URRP01000017.1 GCA_900550375.1 uncultured Alistipes sp.
TACCAACGATGCATTTAAGAATATTCCGATCCGTCGCAATTACAAAACCAACGTATCGGGAAATCTGCTGACCAAACAGGGTACGATCAACGTGACGATCGATCCGATCTGGGAGGGTGAAACTCCTGTCGTAGTCAACGGGGCGCACAATGTTACGAAAGAAACAGACTACACTTCGTTGCAGGAGGCTATCGATGATGCAGATGCAAACGATGAGATTCACGTTTGGGGCGTTATCGACGAGGACATCACGCTTGCCAAGGACATTACCATCAAAAGCGGCGATGAAGCATCCGCAGCCCGCGTCCGCTCGCTGGAACTCGCTGCCGGCATCGACGTAACCTGTGAGAACATCGAATTCTTCGGCAGTCGGGACTTTTGGGGCGAATCATACGGTGCTTATGTCGCAGACGTTAAGAACGCAACGTTCAGGAACTGCCGTTTTACGCAGAACCCCGACGAGGCTTTAGCTCTAGCTACTGCCATGAATGCAACGGGCAAACTGACATTCGACGGTTGTTCTTTCGGTGCACAGCCGATGTTCCAGCAACTCGCCGAAGGTGGTAGCCTGACGATCCTGAACTCGGATTTCAAAGCCTGGGGCGCCCAAATCGAACCCGCGAACTATATCAGCCACACGATCAAGGGCAATACGTTTAGGACCGTGCATTTCACGGCTCAGTCGGGCGCAACCGCAGCAGCCTCCCTTTCGGGCGCAGAACGCATGCTCGTCAATGAATTGCTTGCCAACAACACCTTTATCGACGATACCAAAAAGGTGAAGGTATGGGCTACCGGATTCTATGTAAATGACATCCTTCCCACCATTTACAACCAGACAACGGATCAGGTATACGGTTCCCTCTCTGAAGCACTCGCTGAAGCACAGTCGGGGCAGACCATCCTTGCCAGCGGCATGACCTCGACCGAAGATATGACTGTTTCCGCAGGCGTAACACTCGACGGTGCCGGCAACTCGGTATTCTCCGGCAAACTGTTCGTCGAGCCGGGCGCCACGCTGCGCAACCTTACTTCCGAGTGGAACGGTACCGGTACTCGTCAGGCTATCATGGTAAAAGGCAGCGATATCACTCTCGAAAACTTGACCGTAACGTACAAAGGCACCGAAGAGAAAGCCGAAGCCATTGTAACCTATGCCGGTGCGGAGAACTTGACCGTCAAGGATTGCGAGTTCACCGGCTACTGGAAAGGCATGTACCTCAATTCGACCAAGGGCCTCGTGATCGAAGGCTGTACGTTCGATAATATGAACCCGTTTAGCACGGACGAATGGGATGCGACTATGATGGTGACCGGCAATACCTTTATCGGCAATACTCTCTGGAGCAAAGCAATCCAGCTTTGCGTTGCAGCAGGAACCGACGGGATGACCGGTACGACGAAATATCAGGAAAGCTGGCCGGAGAACCTGAAGCAGAGCGTCTATACTATCCTCAAAGAAAACACCTTCGAGAACCAGAAGACGCCGTATATCCGGATTACCTCGCTGGACAACCCGGCATGGGATTACGAGCCGATTTATTTCTGCGTCACAAACTTCCTGAAAGGCGATCTGAAAAATGCTCAGAACGCGTTTACCAGGTGTGACCGCTACGAGCCTTCGGCCGTAGATTTCCTCGCCTCTTACGAAGGAAAGAGTAATGTTCTTCGTTATACTTTGGATCAGCGTACGGCTCAGGCCAATCGTGATGCGGCTTATAAAGGCCATTTCTATAACACGCAGGGACGTCATTTCAGCGTATTCAATCCTGCGAAACTGATCAAATGGGAAGTTTCGGGCGAAATTTATGTGGATGCACAGATGATTGCTGCCCAGAAGCCGTTCCGTTCGGAACTTTGGACCGTATCGAAAAATGCAACGACGGATGATAACGAATATCCGATGCTCGGCATCGCCAATGTCATTGAGGATGCAGACGGTACCTATCAATCTACAATGGACCACGCCGTAGTCCGCATTTGGGATGAAAACGGCTGGACCAATGTCGAAAACGTAGTGGTTGAGGCTGGCTGGCACACCGTAAAAATGGTGTCCGATGGAACCAATGTAACCTATTATTTTGATGATCAGGCTATCGGTCAGTACGCTTCTGCATCAACCCCGATCTGTCTGCTCTCGGTTATGCCGCAGGCATTCCATTATGACTACCAGCATACTGACGGCAGGTGGTTCTATCCGGATTACACTTGCGAAACCTATTTCTGCAATATTAATTACAACCTCGCAGAGTAGCATCCATATCGACGGTTCCAAATATTTCCGTCCATTATCGAACACCTCCTGCTAATCACAGTAGGAGGCGTTTTCCGCACTTCGACCGGACAACCGGACAACTACATCCGCAGGAGCCTGACCGCTCCTGCGGGTACAAAGGAAAAGACGAGCAAGTTCTTTCAAAACAAATTACAAACCGCTGATTTACAACCTTCTTTCCGAGAAGTCTAAAAAGAGCGAAAGAGAAGACATAAGTCACACTAAAATCAATAAATTATGAAAAAATTATTCTTGTTGACGGCGAGCCTTGCGATGACCCTGACCGCGTGTCAGAAGGACGAGGGGCTCGTATCCGATACGACAGCTGCATCCTCGTTTACGGTGACCATTCCGCAGAGCGGAGTGCAAAGCCGTGCCGTGACAGATGCTTTCGGCACCGGTACCTCGGCCAATCGCTGCATTCTAGAAATCTACCACGGCGACAAGTTGTACGATCGCATCGAAAAGGGGATTACCTCCAAGAAGGTCACTTTCGATAACCTGCGGCTCGTATCGTCGCAGACCTACGACTTCGTCTTCTGGGCCGACTGCGCCGAGGGCAGCGAAGGCAGCTTCACGGACAAGGTCTACAATACGGCGAATCTGAAGTCGATCACGGAAATCGGACCGTTCGTGGGCAACAGCGACGAGCGCGACGCGTTCTTTTACCACGAAGCTATTTCCGTCAATGGTTCCTTCACGAGAGACGACATCACCCTGAAGCGTCCTTTCGGCCTGCTGGTGGTAAAGACCAACGACCTGAACGAAATCAAGGACGAGGCGCTGAAGCCCACGGGATACGAGGTCGCTTTCAAGGGCCTTCCCACGACGTTCAACGCCCTGACGGGCGAAGTGAGCGGATCGGCCGACGTGACCTATACGTCGGAAGAGCTGGCCAAAAACGACGGCACGATCTCGATGGACTTCCTCTGGGCCACGGAATCCGAGGCCGCGCTCTCCGATTTCGCGATGACGTTCCTCAATAACGGCACGGAAATTTGCACCAACGACGCCTTCACCAACATTCCCATCCGACGCAACTACCGCACCAATGTGTCGGGCAACCTGCTGACCAAGAAAGGAACGATCAGCGTGACGATCGATCCGAATTTCGATCCGGAAGGCCCCATTGAGAAAGTGATTGCGGAAGTAGAAAGCGTCAGTGAGGTAGCTCAGGCAATCGAAAACGGCGCTACGGATATTACCGTAACGACCGCTCCAACGACTGTAGCGACCGTCGAGATTCCGCACACCCTGACTGCCGAGCAGGCTGCCAAGGAGATCACCATTATGCTGCCTGAGACCGACCAGCAGGTGACCCTCGCCTACACCACCGAACAGAGCGGACAGGCTCCCGAGGCCGTCAATATTACGGTGCCCACTACGGATAAACTTATCATCAATCTTCCGAAATCGACTGTCACGCTGAACGGCACGAGGTATACCGCTGTAGAAGCCACGACTGCCGGCAACACCCTGATTGTCCCCGAGGGCGTTTCGGTTGAAACGCTGACCGTGAAAGGAGGTAATGTGGAAATATTCGGTACGGTCGGCTCGATCGACTTCCAAAACGATGCCAGCATAATCAAAGTATATGCCGTTGCCGATGCCGAGACTTTCAAAAAAGCCATCGGACTGGCGAATACGGGTAAATGCGAAAAGATCGTGCTGGCCGGCAATATTGCCCTCGACGCTTCCCGAATGAATCTTACCGGAACGCTGGATCTTAACGGCAAGGTGCTTACGCTCGATAATGCTACCGCTGCAGCCGAGGTCCCCGCAGACGCATCGCTGACCATCACAGGCGGCACGATTAATGCGTTCCAGAAAACCGGCGTTACGCAAGCCTTACTGCTTGTCAACAAGGGAGCAAGTCTCCTTGTGGAAAACGTGCAGCTCGAAACGGACGCGGCAGCACTGTCTCCCGCAAACGGAGCAGAGGGCGCGAGCCTCATCGTGCGGAACTCGACTGTCGCAGCCGCGACATACGCCGTTACTACCAACGCTTCGACTCCCTTTACCTGCGACATTCTTCTTGAAAACTCCACCTTTACCGGAAGTGATCCCGTGCTGGTCAACGTTCCCTGCAAACTGACAATGAACAAATGTATCGCGACCGGTTCGATGCACGGTGTGGTCGTCCGTGGCGGTACGGCCCGTATCACCGATTGCGACATTACCCTCGAATACAACGATAACGACTATAACGACCTCGTGGGTTATTTCGACCAACGGGAATGGGGTTCGGGCAATATGATTACCCTTGCCGCTATGACCATCGGCAACAAGAGCAACAACGCTTACCAGTATCCGACCGATGTGGCTCTCGTCAACACAAAGCTGAATCTGGGCGGACTGTACGGCTCTCATTTCCCGGCACTGTACGCATACGCCAACCAGGGCGAGGGGCTGGGCGTGACGCTGGCCTATGACAGCCGGTGTCAGTTCGCCAAAGAACCCGAGCTCGGAAGCAAGAACATCGTCGTGAACAATGCCTACAACCCGTGGGACGGTGTGTCAACCGAGGAAGTTACGCCGAACGCCGCCGGAGAATACGAAGTGGCATCCCCCGCGCAGCTGGCGTGGGTTGCCGCTACGGTCAACGGAGGAGAGAAATTCGAGGACAAGACCGTGAAACTGACCTCTGACATCGATTTGGCCGGTCACGCATGGACGCCGATCGGCAACGGTAGCCGTCTCGGTTCTTTGGCTATGGGCAACCAGTTCAAGGGTACGTTCGACGGTAACGGCAAGACGATCTCGAATCTGAATATCAACATGACGAAAGGCACGGACTTCGCCGTCGGTCTGTTCGGTGTGGTGAACGGCGGTATGGTCATGAACCTGAAATTACAGAAAGTAGCCGTTGACGTGCCGACCAGCGAAATGGCTGCCGCAGCCGTCGGTATGCTGACGGGCGAAGGTACGGTGAGCGGTGTGGAAGTGCTTTCGGGACACGTCGCGGCCGCACGCGGCAACGGTGCCATCGTGGGCCGTATGATAAAAGGCGGCACGATCAGCGGCTGCAAGAACTACGCTACAGTGACCGGTACTGGCGCGAACGTCGGCGGCATCGTGGGTGCGGCCTACTATACGGCCGACGGCCAGACGATGACGATCGAAAATTGCTATAACTACGGGACGGTAACGGGTACTGCCGGAGTTGTCGGAGGTATCGCCGGACTCTCCGCCGCCAACGTATCGAACTGTGTGAACGAAAGCGCCATTACAGGTAAAGGTAACGATGTGGCCGGTATCGTCGCCGAACAACAGAACGCCGGCAGCGTGAAGAACTGTACGAACCGGGGCGAGATTCGCAACAATACCGCATCGTACGGTACGGCCGGCATCGTGGGCTGGATACGTTACAACGGTGCGACTAAAGACTATCCCGTCAAGAACGTGATCGAGGTAACGGGTAACACGAACTACGGAAAGGTCAGCGGGGGCAACGACGCCGGCGGCATTGTAGGCACGGTGTACAACCTCGGTAAAGTCAACGACAACAAAAACTTCGCTCCGTCGCTCCAGGCTGCCACTTTTGCCGCTGGTATCGTCGGCAATGCACAGTTTACCGAAACCGCTGTCGGGCTGGACTTGCAGAACTCCGTCGAGGTAAAGAACAACGTTTCGACCACGACGCTCGACCAGATGACCGTAAACGGCACCTGCAAAGACCTGTACGTATATATCAACAACCAAGAATACGTGACGGCCGAGAATAACCGGAACGCAGAATAAGACAACCGAAACATTCCGGTCGCGTGACCGGAAAACAGACAATCCGCAGGAGCCTGACCGCTCCTGCGGGTACAAAGGAACACGAAACGAGTTCTTTTAATAACATTTTTTTACAAACCGCTGAGTTACAACTTCTTCGGGGTTTCTTTGAGAGAGAAGAATAATTCTTTAAAAACCAATTAGTTATGAGAAGATTATTTTTATTGGCGGCGGGCCTTGCGATGACCCTGACCGCATGCCAAAAGGACGAGGGGCTCGTATCCGACGGAGCGACCTCCCAGACCATTACCGTTACCATCCCGCAAGGGATGCAGACTCGTGCCACGGCGGCAGACTTCGGCAACGGGGCGAAAGTCGACCGTTGCCTGCTTCAGATCTACCGCTCGGGTACGACTCCGGCGAAGTATGGCGAACAACAGTCAGCCACCGTGCAGAAAGGCACCGATGGTAAACTGACCGCAACATTCAACCTGCGTCTGGTGGCTTCGCAGACCTACGATTTTGTCTTCTGGGCCGACTGCTCGACCGGAGATCATTATAATACGGACGATTTGACCAATATCACGGTGAAAGGCGACTATGCGGGTAACAATGACGAATTCGACGCCTTTACCGGCGCATTGCTCGACTACCAGGTAACGGGAGCTTTTTCGGAAAACATTACCTTGCGTCGTCCTTTCGGCCAGTTGAACGTCAAGACGCTCGACCTCGCGGCAATTCCCGATCCCGCGTTGAAGCCGACGAAAGTGAAAGTGGCTTTCACGGCCGTTCCGACTTCGTTCGATGCCAGGAAAAGCGAGGTAGGTACGACGACGGCAGCGGCAGAATATACGGCCGACGTACTCAGCGCCGACGGAGATCTGACGGTCGACTATATCTGGGCGCCCGTCGAGGAGGCTACGCTGGCCGATTTTTCGATGACGTTCCTCAACGGCACGACCGAAATTTCGACCAACGACGACTTCAAGAATATTCCGATCCGCCGCAACTACCGCACCAATGTATCCGGCAACCTGCTGACCAAACAGGGTACGATCAACGTGACGATCGATCCGGAGTTCTACAAGCCCGACATCAACGACTATCCCGAACTGCGTGCCGCACTGGCCAACGGCGGCAGCGTCACCCTGTCGGAAGACGTGACGATCGAGGCGCCGCTGGTCGTGGAAACCGGCAAGACGGTCGAGATCGACCTGAACGGTAAGGACATCATCAACACGACCTCGCTTCCTGATACAGATCCACGCTATGGCAACACCACCGTATTCGAAGTGAAAGGCGGCTCTACATTGAATATCAAAGGAGACGGCGACATTAAGGCTATCGGAACCAAGCCCAACGAAGACGGCTACCGCATGGCCGTATATGCTTACGGCGATGCGAAGGTGAACATCTACGGCGGTAATTTCTTCAACGACCAGGATTATAACAACCGGAATGCTCAGCTCGACCTCATTTATGCGGATGGGAATGCCGTCATCAACATCTACGGCGGCCGGTTCGAATCGGCATGTGCCAATGCCCGCGGCTATTGGGTACTGAATCTGAAAGACGGTTCAAACGCCGCTATCAACGTGTACGGCGGTACGTTCGTCAATTTCGACCCGTCGAATTCGATGACGGAAAATCCGGTTAAAAATTTCGTTGCAGCAGGTTCCACTACAGTCAAGGTCAGCGCAACTCCCGCACCGAACGGCACCTATGAAGTCGTTCCGGCAGGAGGGCAGACGAGCGTCCCTGTGGAAGTAACCAATGCAGAGGGTCTGACCGGAGCATTGTCCAATCCGGTCATTGCCAAAATCGCTGTCGCTTCCGACATAGATCTTACTTCCGCACCGGTGGAAGACCTTACATTCACCGAACACAAGACCATCGACATCAAGGAGGGAGCGACCCTTCAACTCTCGGGAGGATCGAATCTGGTTGCCGAAAATGGTCTCACGCTGACCGGCAAAGGTACGATCGACAACAGTGCGGCTGCCTCTACGGCCGTAGCTGCCGCCGCTTCCGATGTACACGAACACAAATCTTTGATTCATGTTACGGGAGGCGATCTGCTGATCGACGGCGTCACGCTGATCAACGATCCCGAACACCATTGGCACGGAAATTCCTACAACAGTGCTGCAATCGCCTATTGGAACGATGCGAACATAACTATCCGGAATGCCCGGATCATCTCGGGTGAGTTTACCGTATGCGGTATGGGACGGGACGTTGCCAGCGGCGAGATCACTCTTACCGACAGCTACTTCGAATCCACTTCCTCGAATAAGGATAATGGGCAACACTGGGCTTACGCGATGCGTCTGTACGGTTCGAAAGTGCGGATCGACAACTGCGAGGTCAAGGGTATTCAGGGCGGTGTGTCCATCGAAAGCTGTCAGGATGCCGTAATCAGCGGCGGCAAGTACTATACGGTAAATACGCCGGGAGCGAAAGATGCCTTTTATCCGGTGTATATAACCAACGGTGCGAAAGTCACAATCACGGGCGGAGAGTTCTCCGCAGCCAACGACTGGTCCGGAGGTATGGCGGAAGGTACCAGTGCGGTCGTATCGGGCGACAACGACGCCGGACGGCCAAGCGGAAGCGTAATCCTCAAAGGCGGCAAATTCAGCGGCAAGGCTTACAATCATGTAACCAAGGCTATTTACGAACCGGCCGAGGGCTACAAGTGGCAGGCAATCGCAAGCGGCAGCGATCTGAAATGGGAGGTCGTTGCCGAATAAGAACCGCGGCGGAACGAATAAATCATTAACCGTCAAAGCGTCGGAATATTTTCCGCGCAGAATAAGTAAAGGGACTGTATAACGAGTTTATACAGTCCCTTTGGTCAATGGCTTGAAGTCGGTCCGGAATCCGGAAACTCGGCCGACTCCGTAGCGACGTACCGGCACGGACCGACGGTCTTGAGGAACCATAGGGAATCCGACTCTCTCAACGGATCCAACCGTCTTGTAAGCGGTTATTTGAAACGATGAATCCAAACGCAAAATACGGGAAACGGAACCGTTGCCTTTTCGTTGTCTCATCTTATTATAAAAAATGTAACAGCCCAATTCCTTAGGCTGTTACATCGATCTAAAGGCGTTCTTTTCCCCGAGAATCGCCCGTTTTACGAACCGGTCGAGATTACAGCTTCGGACCGGCGGCTACCAGCTTCTTGCCGGCCTCGTTGCCCTCGAACTTCTTGAAGTTCTTGATGAAGCGCTCGGCCAGATCCTTGGCTTTCTCGTCCCACTGCTTCGCATCGGCGTAAGTATCGCGCGGATCGAGAATATTCGGATCGACGCCCGGCAGCGCGGTCGGAACCTCGAAATCGAAATAAGGGATCTTCTTGGTCGGAGCCTTGTCGATCGAGCCGTCGAGGATCGCGTCGATGATACCCCTCGTGTCCTTGATCGAAATACGCTTGCCCGTACCGTTCCACCCGGTGTTCACCAGATAGGCCTTGGCGCCCGACTTCTGCATCTTCTTGACGAGTTCCTCGCCGTACTTGGTCGGATGCAGCGACAGGAAAGCCGCGCCGAAGCAAGCCGAGAAGGTCGGGGTCGGCTCGGTGATGCCGCGCTCGGTACCGGCCAGCTTGGCCGTAAAGCCCGACAGGAAGTAATACTTGGTCTGCTCGGGAGTCAGAATCGAAACCGGAGGCAGCACGCCGAACGCGTCGGCCGACAGGAAAATCACCTTTTCGGCGGCCGGGCCCTTAGAAACCGGTTTCACGATGTTCTTGATATGATAGATCGGGTACGACACGCGGGTATTCTCGGTCACCGACTTGTCGGCGAAATCGATCGAGCCGTCCGCGCGGACCGTTACGTTCTCGAGCAGCGCGTCGCGCTTGATCGCATTCCAGATATCGGGCTCGCTGTTCTTATCCAGATTGATTACCTTGGCATAGCAGCCGCCCTCGAAGTTGAAGACGCCCTCGTCGTCCCAGCCGTGCTCGTCGTCGCCGATAAGCTCGCGCTTCGGATCGGTCGAAAGAGTCGTCTTGCCCGTACCCGACAGACCGAAGAAGATCGCCGTCTCGCCCTTTGCATTGGTGTTGGCCGAGCAGTGCATCGAAGCGATGCCCTTGAGCGGCAGCAGGTAGTTCATGTAGGAGAACATACCCTTCTTCATCTCACCGCCGTACCACGTGTTGAGGATCACCTGCATCTTCTCCGTGAGGTTGAAGACAACAGCCGTCTCCGAGTTCAGCCCCAGCTTCTTGTAGTTCTTCACCTTGGCCTTCGAAGCGTTCAGCACCACGAAATCAGGCTCGCCGTACTGCTCCAGCTCGGCATCCGTCGGACGGATGAACATATTCTTTACGAAATGTGCCTGCCAAGCCACCTCCATGATGAAGCGGATCTTCAGACGCGTATTCTCATTGGCACCGCAGAACGTATCGACTACGTAGAGCTTCTTGCCCGACAACTCTTTTCCGGCGAGCTTCTTCAACTCTTTCCATGCAGCCTTCGTTACAGGCTTGTTATCATTCTTGTACTCGGGCGAAGTCCACCAGATGGTATCCTTCGTCGTCTCGTCCATCACGAAGAACTTGTCCTTGGGCGAACGGCCGGTATAAACGCCGGTCATCACGTTCACGGCGCCCATGTCGGTTACAACGCCCTTGTCGAAACCGCGCAGGCCCTTCTTGGTCTCCTCGCGGAACAGCTCGTCATACGACGGATTGTACACGATCTCCGTAACGCCGGTGATACCGTACTTTTTCAAATCCATTTTGTCCATAATTGTATTTGTTATTAAAACCTCTTTCTAACTCAAACCAGGGTATTTTCAGGTGCCCCTCCCCGCGAAGATTCCGCTTTGCGGAAAGCCCTTTTTCCCGATGCAAAATTAGTAAAAAAAATGATAATGTGAAAAAGTTAACAGTAATTTTTCACAAAATTTAAAAAGAGCCCCGAAAAACTTTTTCAGGACTCTTTTTCATCCGCTATAACGCGTTGATAGATCGGTTGTTTATCACCCGTTTAGGCCGCAGGGAATTGAGGATGCGCTGCAACTGCTCGTCGGTGCGTTCGTCGTCCGAAGAGACATGCAGCGTGAAGAAACTTGCCTGATCGAAATAATAGGAGACCGCCGAGAGCAGCGGGTGATCGCTGTCGTCGCACACGATAACCGCATCGACCAAACGGCCGCCTTCATGAAACGCTTTCGAAAAACGCTCCAGATCCTCGACCGTGCAATCCTTCCAATGAAAGAGATTGCGCTCCGCGGCGGGAATCTCGAATGTGGTGGTTACTTGCAGGGCATACTTACGCACGGTCGTTTCGACCAGCGCATCCGAAGCGCCCCATACAATCAGATTGATCGCCTCCATAGCATTGTTTTTCAGGATCCGGCCCGCATGACACGTATTCGGTTCGCTCCCGTATCCGCCGTCGGCCGGATCCGAAAAGAATCCCCTCTTTGCATGAGATTCTCCGGCGGAGAGAGCTGCGGAACATCCACCTTGTCAGTGGATAATTCCTTCCGTTCGAATGCCGCCAATAACAAATCGGCATCCGACTCCGTTGCAAATGTAACCCTTTCCGTCGGGAAAACAAAACTTATTGTGAAAAAAATAACAGTAAGTGTCTTTTAACAACAACACAGACTTTATTTCAAACGGCACTCTCAGACCTCATTTCACAAAAAAGCTTCGGTCTTAGGTGGACCGAAACCTTTGTATATAAACTGAATTTTACAAATTCAACGTTGTCGTTCTGGTTGAATTGCCATAACCAGAATCGCCTTTAAGTTCGCCGTAATTACCATATTCGTCGAAAGGGATCACTCCGAATGAAAATTGACTCGGACTATACAGATTAACCCGTTTATAATATTTGACAGATCCATCCGCTTGAAGTTTGAACAAATCATTATCCGCATCGCCGAAATGATAAATATCGCCGGCCAAAACTTCGGCTCGCGTTAAGTTTGCACTTAATTTGGGAGTTGTCAACGCATAGAATCCTGCAACGGCATCGTTACCTTTCTTTATCGTCAAAACCGTATTGTTATACGATCCGCTCGCAGTACGTTCGAGCATTGTAAGATTGATAAGCGGCGTAACCATATCCGCAAAAGCAATACGCTCTGCCTTCGAACTTGACAAATTGAGCAACATATCTTTCATTTCCGCACGGGGAAAAGTTTTAGGAGCCGAGAAAGGGAAAATGTAGACGGCCAGATCGGTCGTAACTCTGATCTTCCCCTCAACTCCTTCGTTGGGCACGACCGACAAATAGATGGGTGCGCTCTGCTCCTTTGCTGTGACGCCCTGCAAAGAGAAAAAGTTGGTCAACGAAACAGAGACGGTGGACGTTGTTCCGGTTAAAGCGGGAATTTGATCCGTCAACGCAGTAGCATCGATCTTGGTATCGCCAGCCAGATATTTGCCGTTGGTCGATGTAATATCTATGGATTTAACCTCTTCGGCAGAGCCGGCGGAATCATAAACGTAGAATGCGATAATCGAACTCAGCACATGCATATTCGTCAGAATACGAGCCTCCTGAGCGTCAACCGTTACTTGACTGTTCAATTCGAGTTTATCGCTTATCATCGGTACCGAAGCAGAACCGAAGGTCGTTTCTCCGGCTGCGGCCTGCGTCTGTTCGTTGGCGACTGTTAAAGGCAGACTGTACCGCGAAAACGACGAGGTGTAAGGATAGAAAGCATAATAGATGGCATCGATGGCATTGGAAGACGAGAAGCCGAATTTGGCAGATTTGTTGCTCTCGGACAGTTCGATCGAAGAACTCACCATCGCTACATGCGAAGAATAAGTACCTTCCGAGGTCATATTAGAATAGGAATACCAAAGTCCGACTTTCGTGCGGTCGGCAGCATTCCATTTGATCAAATCGGTAGCATTGAGCGTGGTACGGCTACCTGCGGGGGGGGGAACTTCGAGCGAGATTTCGGTTAAGCCTCCGGCATCAGTTGCAGGAACAGGCGCCTCCTCGTCGGAGGAGCACGATACGCCGGCAGCGGCAATCATTCCGATAAAAGCCGCCATAACGGCCTTTGCGTATATCTTCTTCATAATCATGCAGATTTGGAGGGTTAAACTAAGCGAATTCGGAATCTCCTTCGCCCCTTTCAAGATCGAAATCATCGTATGCAGGATCATCCCACGGCGACAAGGCAAATCCCTTTTCCAGCAAGATCTGCAAAATCTCCAGTTGTGAAGCTTCATAGTAAAATCTGTTCATAATTTGATGTTTATGGATGAATAATAATGGATGTTCCAACCTTATAAAATACGATACGATTCTCCCCACTCTGCATGGAAACAATTGTAATCTAGACCTTTTCGCCTGAAAGTCATTGGTAAATGTAGACAAAAAAAGCTACCGTTATTCTCTTTGGTGCGGAAATAATTTCCTGCCTCGATTCCAACCGCCTAATTTCCATACGTTAATTTCCGGGTTCGATCTTCGGACAGCTCCTATTCGACAGACGGAAAACATATTCAGAGCAACTTCGACGGCTCTTCACGCACGGGAAGCGGGAATTTTCCGCCGGCATAAAAAGACAACCGGAGACGGACACGAAAAAAGCCGAAACACCTGAACGTTTCGGCATCGAGACGGGTCGCAGAGGCGGGGTCATTTCCGCGTGACCGTGATACAGTTCGTGACGCGCCGCTGCCCGGCATGATCGAACTGCCGGTTATCGGACGGATAGTTGACGACACCCTGCGCCTCGCACCAGAGCGTCGACGAACCGCCGCCGTCGAGATTTAGTGCCGAATACAGCCCCAGCTGCTGCGCCAGATAGGCCAACTCGCCGATGGTCATGCCGGCCGCCTGCGTCGGAAAACGACCGTCCACGACGATCATCGCCACTTCGCCACGTCGCGTGACGCCGACAAGCGAACGGGGATGCCGCCCCCAGAAACCGCCCTTGCGATCGGCATACGACAACACATCGCCCTCGGACAGGAGCAGCGGACCTGCGGCCAGCACGTCGGGGTAACGTTCTGCCAGACGATCGTCGTCCGTCGGAGCATAGGGTTCGATCCGCACGCGGCGGCCCTTCACCGCCACCACGCCGTTGACACGGAACAACTCCTGTTCTTCGGTCGCAGCCAGCGTCTGTCCGTCGACCCGCACGAAGGTCGAGGGGACGAACCGCTTCACATTGAAATAGCCTGCATTCACGGCTGCTACGGCGTTCTCCGCCTTGGCCAAGGTCGATGTACGTGTCAGCGAATCCGGCTGTACGATGCGGGTGCAGTAACGTCCCGACTTATATTTGACCATCGAGATCGTCTGCGGCGCGCCGAAGAGTTCGAGTTGAGCCTGTACAGCCACCAGATGCGGACGCAGGCAGCACGTATCCCACCGAATCGCGGCTATCGCCAACGAATCCTGCACGCTTTGCGCCGCAGCCGCAACCGGCAGCCACGCAAACAGTAAAATAAGCAATCGTTTCATCCTCTTTGAATTTTCTCCATTCGGCAGCGCACGCACACACCGGCTTGCCGTTCGAGGTTAATACTCAGACAAAGATAACAAAATCCGACCTCTTTGCACCCCGATCCGATCCATTCGATCGAGAATCGGCGCATTTTTTCGTACTTTGGCTCCGCCGTAGATACTCCGTCTCGGTAGAAACAAACTGACGTTTGCTTCTGCGCTCGACTTTTCGTACTTTGGCTCCGCCGTAGATACTCCGTCTCGGCAGAATCAAACTGACGTTTGCTTCTGCGCTCGACTTTTCGTATCTTTGTCAAATGAACCCTCAATCCGCACTCCTATGGAAGAACTCACGCTCACCGTTCCGGCACTGCTCTTTCCCGCCATCTCGCTGATCCTGCTGGCCTATACCAACCGGTTTCTCTCCTATGCGCAGCTGATCCGCACGCTCAAGGCGCAGTACCTCCAGCACCATTCCGACCTGACGGCCGCGCAGATCGACAATCTGCGGCGGCGGCTCTACCTAACCCGTGCCATGCAGATTTTGGGGATTGCCAGCCTCTTTCTGTGCGTCGTGACAATGTTTCTGCTCTACATCGGGATGCAGCTCGTCGCAGCATATATCTTCGGCGCCGGGCTGCTGTCGCTGATCGGGTCGCTCGGCGTCTCTATTTGGGAGATTCAGATTTCGGTGCGGGCGCTCGAGATTTATCTGAACGATATGGAGCACTGACCCCATCAGCGGCAGGCGGCCGAGCTCCGCGAAGCCGGAGTGAACCGATAAAAATAAAAGCCGGAATCACGCGTTCCGGCTTTTTTATTCGCTTTTCAGAATTATCGCTCCATCTTGCGCAGGAAGCACTCGACGGTGTTCTCCATCAGGCAGGCGATCGTCATCGGTCCCACGCCGCCCGGCACGGGAGTGATGACCGACGCCAGCGGTTCGACGGCGGCATAGTCCACATCGCCGCACAGCTTGCCCGTCACAGGATCGCGGTTGACCCCCACATCGATCACGACGGCCCCCTCGCGCACCATATCGGCAGTCACGAAGCGCGGCCGGCCGATCGCTACGACCAGAATATCCGCTTCGCGCGTCACCTCCGGCAGGTTTTTCGTCCGGCTGTGAGCGATCGTCACCGTGGCGTTGGCATCGAGCAGAAGCTTGGCTACGGGCAAACCCACGATATTGCTGCGGCCGATCACCACGGCACGCTTACCGGCGACCTCCACCCCTGCACGACGCAGCATCTTGAGGATTCCCTTCGGGGTACAGGGCAGCGTGCAGGGCTGCTTGAGCCACAGATTCGCCACGTTGAGCGGATGGAATCCGTCCACGTCCTTCTCACGGCGGATCGCTGCGATCACCCGATCCTCGTCGATATGCTTGGGCAGGGGCAGCTGCACGAGAATGCCGTCCACGCCGTCGTCGGCGTTCAGCTCGTCGATCAACTGCAACAGTTCCGCCTCGCTCGTTTGCGCCGGCCGGCGGATCGTCGTATTACGGATACCCACCTCGGCCGAAGCCTTGGCCTTGCCCGTCACATAGCTTACACTGCCCGGATCATCGCCCACCAGCACCACGGCCAGATGGGGCGCACGTCCGTATTTGGCGGGGAACTCCTTCACTGCCGCCGCCATCTCGGCCTTCAACGAGGCCGACAACTCTTTTCCGCTGATTATCGTTGCCATAGAATCACTTGATTGCTTTACGTCCGATGTCCGTTCGATGGAACAGGTTGTCGCATTGCACCTTATCCACCTCCCGATTGCATTTCTCCAACGCCGCGCCGAGCGTAGGAGCCGCGCATACGACGATCGCCACTCGACCTCCGGCCGTCACGACCTGCCCCTCTTTCGACGCCGTGCCCATATGGTAGACCGCACCGTCGATCCGATCCAGCCCTTCGATCGCGGCACCCTTCTCATAACTGCCGGGATAGCCCTTCGAAGCCAGCACCACGCCCACCGTGGCGAAGTCGTGCCACTCGATCGGCCGCTCCAGCGCCCAGCCGTCGGCCACGGCGGAGAAGATGTCCACGATGTCGCTCTTCAGACGCGGCAGCACCACCTCCGTCTCGGGATCGCCGAAACGGGCATTGAACTCGATCACCTTGATGCCGTCGCGGGTCTTCATCAGGCCGCCGTACAGCACCCCCGTGAAGGGGCACCCTTCGGCGCACATCGCATCGGCGGTCGGCTGCATGATCCGTTCCAACGCATATTTCTCATCCTCCGCAGTCACGAACGGCAGCGGCGAGTAGGCACCCATACCGCCCGTATTGGGACCTTCGTCGTTGTCGTAAGCCCGCTTGTGATCCTGTGCCAACGCCATCGGGTAGACGCGCCCGTGATCGACGAAACACATGAACGAAAACTCGGGGCCTTCGAGATAATCCTCGACGACCACCTTGCCGTGCCCGAACTTGTCGTCGAGCAGCATATCGCGCAGTGCAGCGTCGGCCTCCGCCATCGTTTGCGCAATGACCACGCCCTTGCCGGCCGCCAGACCGTCGTACTTCAGCACCGCCGGCAGCGGACGCGACGCAACGTAATCGCGCGCCTCCTCATACGAGGTGAAGGCGCGGAAACCCGCCGTCGGAATCCCGTACTTCGCCATCAGCTCCTTGGCGAACTCCTTCGACGACTCGATGCGCGCCGCCGCCTGCGTCGGGCCGAAGATACGCAGTCCCGCCGCCCGAAAACAGTCGACGATTCCCGCCGCCAGCGCCACCTCGGGACCAACGACAGTCAGCATCACGTTGTGCTTCAGCACGAATTCACGCAACGCCTCCACCTCCGTCTCGCGGATCGGGACGCACTCGGCCTGAGCCGCAATTCCGGCATTGCCCGGCGCGCAATAGATCGTATCGATCTTTCCGGTGCGGGCAATCGCATCGACAATAGCATGTTCGCGGCCGCCGCCGCCTACTACAAGAACTTTCATAGATAGGAATATCTCTCTTTGTTATACAACTTCTCTTCGTCCGGTGTCGGCCCTTCCTCGAAACGCGATGCTCCGATCTTCAGCTCAGGCGAACCGCTTTTGTGCCGACCGACGTCGGACAAAAACCTTCCCGCAACCGAGACTGCCATCGCTCGGATTTCTCCTCATAAGCCCCCGCCGAGGCAGGTTTTTTTTTGGGGGGGGGGTGAGTCAGATCTGCAATCACGGCCGCCGAGAGCCGGAAACCCGACTATAAAAAGCAACAGGTAAAGTGCCCGTCCATCCTTTCAAACATTAATGCGGATGCATTAATGTTTGAAATGGCGCATACCGGTAAAGAGCATCGCCACGCCGGTCTCGTCGGCCTTGCGGATCGAATCCTCGTCGCGTACCGAACCGCCGGGCTGTACGATCGCAGCCACACCATTCGCAGCGGCGAGCGTCACGCAGTCGTCGAAGGGGAAGAAGCCGTCCGACGCCATGACCAACCCTTCGGTCACCCCTTTGGCCTGTGCCTCCTTGAGTGCGATCTCGGCCGAACCGATGCGGTTCATCTGTCCGGCGCCGACGCCGACCGTCTGCCCCTCCTTCACCACTACGATCGCGTTCGACTTGACGTGTTTGACGATGCGCCATGCAAAGTCCAGATCGAGCAGCTGCTGAGCGTCGGGACGCGCCTTCGTGACGGTCATCGCCGCCTCGACTCGCTTCGTCTCGATATCCAGCTCCTGCGCCAGCATACCGCCGTTGACGCTTACGTACTGCATCGGATGCGCCTCGCTGCGGGTCATATCGACCTCGAGCAGGCGCAGGTTCTTCTTCGTGCAGAGTACCTCCAAAGCCCCCTCCGAGAATTTAGGGGCCATGATGATCTCCAGAAAGATCGGCTTCATCAATTCGGCCGCCTCGCGCGTCACCTCACGGTTCACGGCGACGATGCCGCCGAAGATCGAGACCTTATCGGCCTCGTAGGCCTTCGTCCACGCATCCACGACATCGCGTCCTACGGCCGCCCCGCAGGGATTCATGTGCTTGAGTCCCACGCAGAACGGTTCGTCGAACTCGCGCACGATGTTCAGTGCGGCATTGGCGTCCTGAATATTGTTATACGACAACTCCTTGCCGTTGAGCTGCTTGGCATGTGCCAGCGAAAAAGGAACCTCCTCGGCCGAACGGTAGAACTTGGCTGTCTGGTGAGGGTTCTCGCCGTAGCGGAGCGACTGTACCAGATCGAAATCGAGGAAGAGTTTCTCGGGAAGACCGGCCTGCGCACGCATGTAGGTGGCGATCATGCTGTCGTACTCCGCCGTATGGGTATAAGCCTTGGCCGAGAGTTGCAGCCGCGTCTCGACGGTAGTGTTGCCTCCGACGCGCATCTCGTCCAGAATCGCGGCATAGTCCGCCGGATCGCAGACGACGGTCACGTCGCGGAAGTTTTTAGCCGCACTGCGCAGCATCGAAGGGCCGCCGATGTCGATGTTCTCGATCGCCTCGGCCAGCGTGACGCCCTCTTTGGCGATGGTCTGACGGAAAGGATAGAGGTTCACGCAGACCAGATCGATGAACGCAATACCGTTGGCGCGCAGCGCCTCGACATGCTCCTCGACGTCGCGGCGCGCCAGCAGACCGCCGTGTACGGCCGGATGGAGCGTCTTGACACGCCCGTCGCAGATTTCGGGGAAACCCGTCACGTCGCTGATATTCAGCACCTCGACGCCGCTCTCGCGCAGCAGTTTCATCGTGCCGCCCGTGGCGATCACCTCCCAGCCCAATGCCTTCAGATTCTTCGCGAAATCGACGACGCCCGTCTTATCGCTGACACTTATCAATGCCCTCATTTATTCGATCTCTTTTACTAATTTATTGATTGTTTCCACATATAACTTATGTTCCACCTCGTGGATACGACGTTCAACCTCGTGCACGTCGTCGCCGTCATAGGCGAAGGCTCGCTGTGCGATGATCCGCCCGCCGTCGAGCGTTGCGTCGACCCAGTGGATCGTCACGCCGTAGACCTTCACCCCGTAGGCGACGGCCTGCTCGATGGCGTGCGCCCCCTTGAAAGCGGGCAGCAACGAGGGATGGACGTTGACGATCCGCCCGCCGCAGGCGCCGAGCAGCACCTCCGAGAGGATGCGCATATACCCCGCCAGACAGATCAGGTCGACCTCGGCGGCATCGAGCCGCGCGACGATCTCCCGCTCGTATTCGGTCTTCGAGGCATACGACTTCGGCGCAAAGGCGAAACAGGCGATGCCGTGCGCCGCCGCACGCGCGACGACCCGTGCTTCGGGGCGGTCGCAGACGACGAGCGCCACCTCGGCGGCAATCTCGCCCCGCTCGCAGGCGGCGGCGATCGCTTCGAAGTTGCTTCCCTCGCCGCTGGCGAAAACAGCGATCCGTTTCATCGGGCCGCTATCGGATGACGACCCCTTCGGAGTCGGTGATACGGCCGATGACCGATGCCCGTTCGCCGTGCGAGGCGAGAATCTCGACGGCCTTCTGCGCCTCACGCTCGTCGAGGGCGATGACCATACCGATACCCATATTGAAGATGTTGAACATCTCGCGGTGGGCGATCTTGCCGTACTTCTCCAAGAAACGGAATACGGGCAGAATCTCCCACGTTCCCTCCTCGATGACGATCCCCTGTCCCTCGTGCAGGATACGGGGAATGTTTTCGTCGAAACCGCCGCCGGTGATGTGACTGATGCCGTGTACGTCGCACTGACGGATCACGTCGAGCACCTGCTTCACATAGATTTTCGTCGGGGTGAGCAGCACCTCGCCCAGCGTATGGATACTCAGTTCGGGATAGACCTTATTAAGCTCCAGCGCATTGTCCTCCAACACTTTGCGTACCAGCGAGAAGCCGTTGGAGTGGACGCCCGACGAGGCGATTCCCACCAGCACGTCGCCGGCCTTGACCTTCGATCCGTCGATGAGCTTCCTGCGCTCGACGACGCCTACCGTGAAGCCAGCGATGTCGTACTCGCCGCCGGCGTACATGCCCGGCATCTCGGCCGTCTCGCCGCCGACGAGCGCACAGCCCGCCTGACGGCACCCCTCGGCTACGCCGCAGACAATGCCCTCGATCTTGACCGGTTCGTTGTGCCCCACGGCTACATAGTCCAAAAAGAAGAGCGGTTCGGCGCCCTGCGCCAGCACGTCGTTGACGCACATCGCCACGGCGTCGATGCCGATCGTGTCGTGCTTGTCCAGTGCAAAGGCCAGCTTGAGCTTGGTTCCCACGCCGTCGGTACCGCTTACGAGCACCGGCTCCTTGACCTTGAGGGCCGCCAGATCGAACATTCCGCCGAAGGCGCCGATCGTACCCATAACGCCCGTGCGCGCCGTCGAAGCGACGTGCTTCTTGATGCGGCGGACCACCTCGTAACCGGCTTCGAGATTCACGCCGGCCTTCTCATAACTTTCTGCCATATTGATTTTTCTGTTTTTCGTTTGTCATTCATCGTCGTACAGAAGTGTACCGACACGCCTCAGCACTCCTTATCCTCCTTGCCGCCGATCTCGGCAGCGTGCTCGTAGAGCGCCGTAGGATAATGACCCGTGAAGCAGGCCATGCACATCTCCTTGCGGTTGCCGGCCTTGAGCAGCGACTCCTCCGAGAGGTAAGCCAGCGAATCGGCTTCGATCTGGCGGCAGATCTCCTCGACCGAGCAGCGGAAACCGATCAGCTGGTCGCAGGTCGAGGTGTCGACGCCGTAAAAGCAGGGATGGGTCATCTTGGGCGAGGCGATACGCACGTGCACCTCCGTCGCTCCGGCGGCTTTGAGCAGCCGCACGATGCGCAGCGACGTCGTGCCGCGCACGATCGAGTCGTCGATGAGCGCTACCCTCTTGCCCGCGACGAGCGAACGCACGGCCGAAAGCTTCATCTTCACCCCCTTCTCGCGCATCGCCTGCGACGGCTGGATGAAAGTACGGCCGATGTAGCGGTTCTTGATAAGTCCCATCTCATAGGGGATGCCGCTGGCCTCCGAATAGCCGATGGCGGCCGACAGGCTCGAATCGGGCACCCCGATCACCACGTCGGCATCGGCCGGAGCCTCCTCGAAAAGCAGCCGTCCCGACTCCTTGCGGAAGGCGTGGACGTTGCAGCACTCGATGTCGCTGTCGGGGCGTGCGAAATAGATGTACTCCATGGCGCACATGCAGTTGCGTTTGTACATCGAGTAGTCGCGGCTGCGGATGCCGTTGCGGTCGAGGGTGACGATCTCGCCCGGATTGACGTCGCGCACGAACTCCGCGCCCACGATGTCCAGCGCACAGGTCTCGGAGCTGACGACCCAACCGTCGTTGAGCCGCCCGATCGACAAGGGACGCAGTCCGTACTTGTCGCGGCAGGCGTAGAGACGGTTCTCGGTCATAATCAGAAAGGCGAAACCGCCTTCGAGCATATTGAGCGCATCGATGATGGCGAAGATACGGTGCTCCGAGCTGTGCTCCTTCTTAATCAGATGCGCGAGAATCTCACTGTCGGAGGTCGAGTGGAAGAGACTCCCCTTGTCCTCCAAATAGCGCACCAGCTCGCGCGAATTGACGAGGTTGCCGTTATGCGCCAGCGCGAAATCGCCCGTATGATGGTGGAAGACGAAGGGCTGCACATTCTCGCGTCCGCCGCCTCCGGCGGTCGAATAACGCACGTGGCCGATGGCCATCCGGCCGTGAAGCGCTGCGAGGTTATCGCCGTTGAAGACTTCGGTCACCAACCCCTCGCCCTTGACCGACGTGAGCTGTCCCTCCTCTGCGCAAACGATGCCGCACGCCTCCTGACCGCGATGCTGCAAGGCGTGCAGACCGTAGTAAACGATCCCCGGCGCATCGTCGACGCCGTAGACGCCGAAGACGCCGCACTCCTCGTGCAAAGAGTCGAAGGGCAATTTATTCATATCGTGATTCATCCTGTTTTTCAAAATCTGAAAGTGAAAACCGGCGCAGAAACCCTTTCCCGCCGTTGCGCGGCCCTCCTGTTATTTCAATGCCTCCAGTCGGGCGAGAATCTCCTCGTAGGCCTCGCGCACGCGACCCAGATCGCGGCGGAAACGGTCTTTGTCGAGCTTCTCGTTGGTCGTCTTGTCCCACAGACGGCAGGTATCGGGCGACACCTCGTCGGCCAGTACGATCTCGCCGTCCGACGTGCGGCCGAACTCGATCTTGAAATCCACCAGCGTAATGTTCATCCGGTCGAACAGTCCCGTCAGCACCTCGTTGATCTTGGCCGTCATATCGTAGATCTGCTTGAGTTCGTCGTAGGTCACGACACCCAGCGCCACGGCATGGTGGTCGTTGATGAGCGGATCGCCCAGCTCGTCGCACTTGTAGCAGATGTCGTAGATCGTATTCGACGGCTTGAGACCCTCCTCCAGACCGAGGCGCTTGGCCATCGAACCGGCTACGATATTGCGCACGATCACCTCCAGCGGAATAATCTTCACACGGCGGCACAGCTGGTCGCGCTCGTTGAGCGTCTCGATGTAATGGGTCGGAACGCCCGCCTCCTTCAGATAACCGAAGATAATCGTCGAAATTCTGTTGTTCAGGACACCCTTGCCCTCGATGGTCGCCTTCTTGATGTTGTTGAAAGCAGTGGCGGCATCCTTGTAATGCATCAGGATCACCTCGTCGTCGTCCGTGCGGAAAACCTGTTTCGCCTTACCTTCGTAAAGCATTTCGAGCTGTTTCATAGTTTGTTATGGGTTTTTGAAGTTATTGTTTCTTTGCTTTTTTCAAATCGAAGTCCACCACCATGGGGCGGTGATCCGACGGATGCCAGAAATTCGACAGTCTCTTCGCATCGCGCACCGGCTCGGTATAGTCATCCCGCACCACTTCGGCACGCGTCACGCAGTCGTAGAGCGGCGGCGTGCAGTAGATGAAGTCGATGCGTTTGGGCGTAGGCATCGTCGGATGGAACTCGCCAGGATACCGACGGGCGATCACGTCGACGTAAGGGGTATGCTCCAGCACGTAGTCCTGCGCGAGCAGCCGCGAATCGTCTGCGGGGTATTTGTAGAACCAGTTGTCGAGCCGCGACCACGAATTGTTGTCGCCCATCATCATCCAGAGCTGCTCGGCGGCATCGGGTTCGACGGCGATCGTATGACGGCAGATATACTCGATCTCCATGCGGCGATACAAGTCGCCTTCGCGCGCAGCGCGGCTCGCCGCAACATCGGCTGCACGATAGGCATACGCCTGCGGCCACAGATGGAGGGTCACGATGTTGACCGTGCGCCCTTTCTTCACGATGCGCGCCCACCCCGCGCCGTGCGTAACGACGCTGTCAGGCTCTTCGCCGACGATCCGTGCGACGTTTTCGATCGGATATTTCGAGGTAATCACCTGCGGATAGTTGTCGCGGTGACCGCCCACATAGCAATATTTATGACCGTAACGCGCCGCCAGTTCGCCCCAGCTGCCGACCAGATAGCGGTCGGCTTCCGGCATCTTGTCGGCCGTACCCGAAACGTAGATCGACTGCGCCTCGCACCACACGCAGATGTCGGGATCGAACGTCTTGACCCACGCGACGAAACGGTCGTAGTTGTCGTCCTGTCCCGACCACATACCGTTCTGGATGTTCCAGTAGAGCAGCCGCAGGTTGTCGCCCGCAGGACGTTTGGCGGCGCAGGTACCGATCGTCGCAAGCGCGGCAACGAAGGTCGTCAGGCAGAAAAGGGTTCGTTTCAGGTTCATATTTTCTCAGTTTCGAATTAGCTCCGTTTACGGAAATAGGCGACGGCATTTTCGAAAATCGGCTGCCGCTTCTCTCCGTAAATGTTTTTGAAGAGGTTCTCGCCGTAACGTTCCGTATGGCCCATCTTGCCCAGAATCTTCCCATCCTCGGAGACGATGCCCTCGATGGCGTAGAAGGAGCCGTTGGGGTTGCAGGGCGCGTCGGCCGTCGCGTGACCGTCGGCTCCGGCATACTGGAAAGCCACCTGTCCGCACTCGAACAACTCGCGCGCCAGCGTCTCGCCGACCACGAACTTGCCCTCGCCGTGACTCACGGCGATGCTGTGCAGATCGCCTACGGCAAACGAACTGAGCCACGGAGAGGCCACCGAGGCCACACGCGTGGTGACGATCTGCGAGACGTGGCGGTTGATGTCGTTGCGGAACAGCGTGGGCGAATCCTTCGTCACGCGGCCCAGCCGCCCGTAGGGCAGCAGTCCCGACTTGACGAGCGCCTGAAAACCGTTGCAGATGCCCAAGATAAGACCGCCGCGGTCGAGCAGCGCATGAATCTCTTCTGCGATATCCTTATTGTTCAATACATTGGCGATAAACTTTCCGCTGCCGTCGGGTTCGTCGCCCGACGAGAAGCCTCCGCTGAGCACGAAGATATGGCAGCGGCGGATGTGCTCCTTCATCTCGCGGATCGAGCGGAAGATCGCCTCGGTCGAGAGGTTGCAGAAGACCGTACTCTCGACCTCAGCCCCTGCGCGGCGGAAAGCGCGCGCCGTATCGTAGTCGCAGTTCGTACCGGGGAAGACGGGCAGATAGGCTACGGGATGCTCCACCGCTTCGCCCTCATAGGCAAACGTGCGCGGTGCGGGCGTCGTCTCCACGACCGTCGCATGGTTCACGCCGCGGTCGGGATAGATCTTTGCGAAACGCGCACTGTTGGCACGGCGTAATTCTGCGAGCGGCATCCGCTCGCCGTTGATCGTCAGTGCCGCATCGGCTACCGTCCGACCCAACTCTACGGCGAAAGGCGCATCCAGCTCGACCGTGCTCTCCACGACGATCGAACCGTAGGCGTAGGCGAACAGCGCCTCCTCCGGCAGCGCGACCTCCGCGCCGATTTCATTGCCGAAGGCCATCTTCGCCAGCGCTTCGGCCACACCGCCGAAGCCTACGGCATACCCCGCCGCGATCTCTGCGGCGGCGATCCGCTCGGCAGTATAGCTCCACAGCGTCTTGAGCGCCTCGGTGTCGGGCATATGGTTCTCCTTGGGCGTATGTTTAAGCAGATAGAGCCGGTGTCCCGCCTGCTTGAGATCGGTCGAGATCACGCGCCGCGCATCGACGGTCGTGATGCCGAAAGCCATCAGCATGGGCGGCACGTTGATCTGCTGAAAGGTGCCGCTCATCGAATCCTTGCCTCCGATCGACGGCAAGCCCAGCTCGACCTGCATCCTGAGCGCACCCAGCAGCGCCGCAAGCGGCTTGCCCCACGAGCGGGCCGTGTGCATCCGTTCGAAATACTCCTGATACGAGAAACGCATCCCCTCGTAGCCCGCACCGGCGGCCACGACCTTTGCGCACGCCTCGACCACGGCATAAGCCGCACCGTGATAGGGACTCCACGCCGTGAGGAAGGGGTTGTAGCCGAAGGCCATGATGCTCGCCGCCTCGGTATAGCCGTCGGTCGGGAGTTTCTGCACCGAGACCTGCGTCTCGGAACCCTGCGTGCGGCCGCCGAAGGGCAGCAGCACGGTCGAAGCGCCGATCGTCGAGTCGAACAGCTCGATCAACCCCTTCTGCGACACCACGTTATCGTCCGACAGATCGGCCTCCACGCGTTCCGTGAGCGTCGCGCCCTTCATCTCACGCACGAAGGGGTTCCGCTGCTCGACGCCACCGATCTCAGCCTCGGCATAGTGGGCCGCACCCGCCGAATCGATGAACTCGCGCGAAAGATCGACCACGAGTTTGCCGCGGTTGTACATCCGCATACGGCGCGTGTCCGTGACGTCGGCCACGTGCGTCACCTCGATATTCTCCTCCCGGCAATAGGTCATGAAACGTTCCATATCCTCTTTCTCGACCACCACCGACATGCGCTCCTGCGACTCGCTGATGGCCAATTCCGTCGAATTCAGGCCGCTGTATTTGGTCGGCACGCGGTCCAGATAGATGTCCAGTCCGTCGGTCAGCTCGCCGATGGCCACCGAAACACCGCCCGCGCCGAAGTCGTTCGACTTTTTAATCAGGCGCGTCACCTCCGGCCGACGGAACAGCCGCTCCAGCTTGCGCTCCTCGGGAGCGTTGCCCTTCTGCACCTCCGACGAGCAGGTCTCCAGCGACTTGGTAGTATGCTCCTTCGACGAACCCGTCGCACCGCCGATGCCGTCGCGTCCCGTGCGGCCGCCCAGCAGCAGCACCACGTCGCCCGCGGCGGGCGTCTCACGCCGCACGTTTTCGGCCTTCACAGCGCCCACTACGGCGCCGACCTCCAGACGTTTGGCCACATAGTCGGGATGGTAGATCTCGCGCACGTGGGTCGTGGCCAGACCGATCTGGTTGCCATAGCTCGAATAGCCGGCCGCCGCCTTGCGGCTGATGACCCGCTGGGGCAGTTTTCCGGCAAGCGTCCGGCCGACCGGCAGATAAATATCGCCCGCACCCGTCACGCGCATCGCCTGATAGACGTAGCTGCGCCCCGACAGCGGGTCGCGGATCGCACCGCCCAGACAGGTCGAAGCGCCGCCGAAAGGTTCGATCTCGGTGGGATGGTTGTGCGTCTCGTTCTTGAATTGCAGCAGCCACTTCTCGGGCCGGCCGTCCACCTCGATGGTGACGAAGATCGAGCAGGCGTTGTTCTCCTCGCTCACCTCCAGATCGTCCAGCTTGCCGAGCTTGCGCAGGTAGCGGGCACCGATCGTGGCCAGATCCATCAGGCAGAGGGGTTTCTCTTCGCGTCCCAGTTCGCGGCGGATCTTATGGTAAAGCTCCAACGACTCCTCCAGTTCCGAACGCATGAACGACTCGTCGACCGTGATCGAGGTCAGCACCGTCGTAAAGGTCGTATGGCGGCAGTGGTCGCTCCAATAGGTATCCAGAATCCGCAGCTCCGTTTCGTAGGGATCGCGTCCCTCGGCGCGGAAATAATTCACCACTTCGCGCAGGTCGTCGGCGTTCATCGCCAATCCCATCTTCGCGCAGTAGGGTGCCAATTCGTCGTCCGTCAGCTCGCGCAGCCCCGTGAGCACCTCGACGGGCTTCACCTCGGCCTGCTCCATGTCGCTCAGTACGGCGAGGTTCTTCTCGCGCGACTCGACGGCATTGATGTAGTAGTTACGCACACGCGCCACCTCTTCGGCGGTCGTCGCGGCATCGAACAGCAGCAGCCGCGCCGAGCGGATGCGCACGTCGGCTTCGGGATCGATCAGCCGCACGCAGTCCACAGCCGATGCGGCCCGCTGGTCGAACTGCCCGGGCAGATACTCCACAGCCAGATAGTTCCAGCCCGCTAAGTCGCACGCATCGGTCACTTCGTCGGTCTGCACCTCGCCGAAAACCCTGTAACGGCTCGCTTCGAGCAGTTCGGGCGTGAAACCGAACAGGTCGTAAACGTTCAGCAGACGCAGCTGCGTAAGATGCAGCCCGAGGTTCTCGTTCAAATCGTGTTGCAGGCTCTCGGCCTCGACCCGGAATCCGGGACGTTTCTCGACGAAAATACGGTAGTTCTTCATATATCAGGTCTCTTCTTTGTATCGTTTATCCGGTTCGGAAATTCGGCGGCTTCCGCCGATTATTCGAATCGCGCGGCCCACTCCTCGGCGAACCGTTCGCCGCTCAGGCCGACATAGGTAATGTGTCCCATCTTGCGCAGGGGACGGCTCTCTCGCTTGCCGTAGAGATGCACGTAAACATCCGGCCGCTCCTCGCGGGCGATCGCCTCGGCCGCCGCCAGATCGCGTCCCAGAATATTCTTCATCACCGTAGGCGCCGCCAGCTGCGGCTCCTCCAGCGGCATCCCCAGCAAGTAGCGCGCCAGCTCGCGGAACTGGTTGGTCGTACACCCTTCGATGGTCCAGTGACCGCTGTTGTGGGGACGCGGGGCCATCTCGTTGAAGTAGATTTCATCGCCCTTGACGAAATATTCGATGGCCAGAATCCCTCGGTAGCCGCACGCCTGCATGAAGCGTTTGCTCTCACGGACGATCCGCGTGCGCAGCGCCTCGGGCATCGCAGCCGGAACGACCGAGAGATCGAGAATCCCGTCGCGGTGGATATTCCGCCCCACAGGGAAGCAGATGGTCTGAGTACCGTCGCCGACCACGATCGCACTCACTTCGAAATCGAAGGCCACGAACTCCTCGACGATACCCGGACGGCCGAAATAAGGTTCGACCTTCGAAAGATCCTCCTCCGAACGCAGCACGACCTGCCCGTGCCCGTCGTAGCCCAGCGTGCGGGTCTTGAAGACGCAGGGGAAACCGCCCGCCTCGCGGACGGCCGCCACGAGCGACGCGCGGTCGTCGGCCGGCGCGAAACGCGGCGTGCGCAGACCGTGTTCAATGGCATTGCGTTTCTCGCGCAGGCGATCCTGCGAATCGTAGAGGGGTTGGAAACCCTGCGGGATATTGTATCGCTCCACGAGCGGGATAAGCACCTCGCCCGGGACATTTTCGAATTCATAAGTCACCACGTCGCTGCGGCGGCACAGCTCTTCGAGCGCCGCACGATCGTCGTAAGCCGCCACGATATGCTCGTCAGCCACGCGGGCGGCAGGAGCATCGGCCACAGGATCGAGCGTCACGACCCGGGCACCCAGCTTGTGGGCCTCCTCGGCGAGCATCAGCCCCAGCTGGCCCGCCCCGATCACTCCGATGGTTTTCCCCTTCGTTCCGCTCATCTTACAACTCCGCCTTCAGCACATCGGCCGTCTGTCGCGCACGGAACGCGTCGAGCCGCACGGCCACCTCCTTGTCTGACAGGGCCAGAATCGACGCGGCAATCAGCGCGGCGTTCTTCGCACCGTTGATCGCCACCGTCGCCACCGGCACGCCGGCCGGCATCTGAACAATCGACAGCAGCGAATCCAATCCGTTGAGCGCGCGCGACTTGACCGGCACACCCACCACGGGCAGCGGTGTCATGCTGGCCACCATACCCGGCAGATGGGCGGCTCCGCCCGCACCGGCGATGATGACTTCGATACCGCGCTCACGCGCCGTCTTGGCGTACTCGACCAACAGGTCAGGGGTACGATGGGCACTCACGACCCGCTTCTCATAGGGGATGCCGAACGCCTCGAGCGTCTCGGCGGCGGCGGCCATGACCTCCCAGTCGCTGGTCGAACCCATGATGACTCCTACTTTCGCATTCATATCTGAAATCTTCTTCGCGAGTCCGCTCTCCGGCGGGCGGATCTTCGCGTTCCATTCAACGTCCGTTTCTCGATCTTCGCAGTCTGCGGATGCCGCACGTGCGCTCCGCCGCTTCGAAAACCGCAGCCCGAAGCCTTCTCTGCAAGTGTTCGAAACGCCTCAGGCTCGCCGGCATAACACCGGCCTCAAAAAGAAGAACCGCCGCGATACGATGCGTCACGGCGGTTTTTTCTCCATCAGTTTCGAGCACACGAGCGATGTACGTACCCTTTCGAGTATCGTCCTTTCTGATTTTGCTGTAACCAAAAAGTGTACATGGCGTGCGGTCTCTTCTTATTTACAGGACAAAGATAGCTCCTTTTTTACGGAAAACCGAAGTTTATATTCAATAAATTTATAAACAATCTTATCAACATTCCGCCGGACGAGACAGCCGCCCGCCGCAGGATCGCAACGGCCTGCGAAGCGGAGTGCGCCGGCGGGAAATATTTCCGCGAAAAACCGCAGGAAACGTCTGCAGAAAACCGGCAGGGACCTTCAGCGGAAAAACCGGCTTCTATTCACGCAGCTTCGCCTCGCAATAGGCGCAGCGGAAGCTGCCCGATTCGCCGTCGACCTCACGAAAAAGCTGATCGACATCCTCGGTCGCCGAAATGCAGCGGCGGTTCTGGCAGCGCAGGCGATTGACGTCATATGCCTCGGCGAAATGCGGCGTGGGAGTCGCTTCTCGGTCACCCGCCCATTCGAGCAGTGTATAGATCAGCGCCATACGGACGAATTTGCCGTTCTCGACCTGCCGGAAATAGGCGGCGCGGGGATCGTTGTCCACCGCGCGGGTAATTTCGTTGACGCGCGGCAGCGGATGGAGAATCACCATCTCCTTCTTGGCGGTTTCGAGCTTCTCGGGCGTCAGCACGAAGCTGTCCTTGACCCGTTCGAACTCCTCCTCGTCCAGAAAACGCTCCTTCTGCACACGGGTCATGTAGAGGATATCCAGCTCGGGCATCACCTCCTCCATCGTACGCACCTCGACAGTCGGCACGCCGTACTTCTCGCACACCTCGTGGCGGAAGTAGTCGGGCAGGCGCAGCTCCTCGGGGGCGATCAGAATCACCTTGATCCCCGTGCGACGCGACAGCGCCTTGATGAGCGAGTGCACCGTGCGACCGAACTTCAGGTCGCCGCAGAAGCCGATCGTAAGATCGTCCAACCGGCCCAGTTCGCGTTTGATCGTCAGCAGATCGGTCAACGTCTGCGTGGGATGGGCATGACTGCCGTCACCGGCGTTGATGACCGGAATGCCGGCATACTGCGATGCCACCAGCGGCGCCCCCTCCTTGAAATGGCGCATGGCGATGATATCGGCGAAGCAGGCGATCACACGCACCGTATCGGCCACCGTCTCGCCTTTCGACACCGATGACGACGAGGCATCCGAAAACCCGATGACATTGCCGCCCAGCTCCATCATGGCCGAGGTGAAACTCAGGCGCGTGCGTGTCGAGGGTTCGTAGAAGAGCGTCGCCAGCTTGCGGCCCTTGCACGCCTCGCTGTATTTTTCGCGGTGGGCGATGATGTCCAGCGCAAGATCGATGATCCGCTCGGTTTCGGCCACCGACAGGTCGGTAGGTTCAATCAAATGACGCATAAGTCTCTTCGAATTATTTGTTGATCCAGCTTTCGTCCGAAGGGTTGTTACGGAAGGCCAGAAGCCGCGCCTTGTCTTCGGGCTTGATATACCCCTCTTCGGCCGCCACCTCTGCGAGCACGTCGAGATTCGACAGCGAGTAGTTCGTCACCTGCGCCGCCGCCAGACGGTCGAGTCCCTTCTGCATCCCGTAGGTGAAGATCGACGCCACGCCCAGCACCTCGGCACCCGCCTCGCGCAGCGCCTCGACCACCTCGATGCAGCTTCCGCCCGTCGAGATCAGGTCTTCGATCACCACGACCTTCTGCCCCTTTTCGAGCCGGCCCTCGATGCGGTTGCCGCGGCCGTGATCCTTCTGGCCGCCGCGCACGTAGCCCATCGGCAGATCGAGAATCGTCGCCGTGATGGCCGCATGGGCGATGCCGGCCGTCGACGTACCCATCAGCACCTCGGCCTCGGGAAATTTCGTACGGACGATCTCCGCCAGCCCCTCTTCGACGTGCGCACGCACAACAGGAGCGCTCAGCGTCAAACGGTTGTCGCAGTAAATAGGGCTTTTGATACCGCTCGCCCACGTGAACGGCTGCTCAGGACGCAGGAATACCGCGCCGATCGAGAGCAGGTCTTTTGCTATGTCTTTTTCCATGTTCGGTTTGTTGTTATCGTTGAATTTCTCTTTTCGTTTTCCCGCCTCGGCATAGCCCGCGCATGCGCGGCTCTGCACTCGGCTCAATGAAAACGTTGTTCAGTTTCATGTACAAGATCGGAAAAGGTCTTCCCTGCTCATCCCGCTCGCTGCGACCGCACACAACGAAGCCCATGTGTTCGTAAAACCCACGCGCCGCAGGATTCTGTTCGTTGACCGTCACGCTGTCCACGCCGCAGCCGATCGCTTCGCGTACCAGCAGGGTACCCGCACCCATGCCCCGATAAACGGGATCGGCGAAGAGCATCTCCAGCCGCTGCCCCTCCGTACCCATGAAGGCGACCGGAACTCCCTCCGCATCGCGCACGATCCGCAGGTCGGCTATCGAACGCAGGGCGTCGGGGAGATAGGTGCGGATGCCACGAATATCATCCTCCGTCAGAAAGTCGTGCGTGGCTCGCACCGACGCCTCCCACAGCTCCACGAGCCGGTCGACGAGCGCATCGTCGCGCGACACGCAGCATTCGGACGCGGAAAAACGACCACCCTTCATGCCAGCGCCTTGCGTAAAATCGCCTCCACCTCGTCGGGGTAGACACCGCCTTCGTGCACCTTCACGCCGTCGACGTAGAACGTCGGGACGTAATAGTAATCATAGGTGTCGGCCACGGCAGGCTGCTCCGACTCCTCGATCAACTCGATCGCGACGGCCGCCAGCTCGGGATGAGCGGCTTTCGCCTCGTCGATATAACGCAGCGCCTTCTTGCAGAAGGGGCAATTTTTCAGGTAGAAGAGTTTTACCGGTTTCATAAATTTCAGATTTTCGGATGAGAAACAAGAATATCGCTCCTCATCCTGCATATTTCATTCCGCACCGACGAACTCCGTCACGCAGCGGCGGTAGGCCGCCACGGGATCGGCCGCCGCCGTGATCGGTCGCCCCACGACGATGAAGTCGGAACCGATCTCGCGAGCACGGGCCGGCGTAGTGACACGCACCTGATCTCCTACGTCACCGTCGGCGAAACGCACGCCCGGCGTAACGGTCAGAAACTCGGCGCCGCACGCCTGCTTGACCATGCCGGCTTCGAGCGGCGAGCAGACCACGCCGTCCAGCCCCGCCTCGCGGGCATTGCGGGCATAGCGGACGATCACCTCGTCGATCGGCGCGTCGATGAGCAGCTCGCCGCGCATCCGCTCCTCACTCGTCGAGGTGAGCTGCGTGACGGCGATCAGCAGCGGCCGCGTGCCGTCGGGGCGCGTCAGCCCCTCAACGGCCGCACGCATCATATCGATCGTACCGGCCGCGTGGACGTTGCACATGTCCACGTCCAGATGCGACAGCACGGCCATCGCCTTCTTGACGGTATTGGGAATATCGTGCAGCTTCAGGTCGAGGAAGATCCGGTGGCCGCGGCGCTTGATCTCGCGCACGATCGACGGTCCCTCGGCGTAGTAAAGTTCCATACCGATCTTCAGAAACGGCTTGCGCCGCTCCTCCTTGAACTTGTCCAAAAATGCGAACGTCGCTTCGGCACTGGCGAAATCGCACGCAATAATTACGTCGTGTTGTATCATGTTCTTTAATTGTTTCAGGTTCTCGTTCCTTGTCGATACGCTCCCGCCCGTCTGAGCGACAGCGACGCAACCGTATTTAAAATCCCTCCAAACCGCACGGAGTCGTATACCCATTGCGCGCTCCCTCGTTCAAGCGTTAGACGGCTCCCGCTGCGCTTAGCCGCTGCGCGGACTGCGACATTCCTCCCCTCTGTCCCCTCCCTTTGACAAAGGAAGGGGCTTTTTTCCGCGGACCCGAGGCATGGCGTAAATCGAACGTCCTATTTTACACAGCCGACGATGTCGGCGAGCCGTTCGATGCCCAGTCGCTCCATTTCGACGGGCAGCGCCTCGATGATCTCCTTGCAAATATAGGGATTTTTCAGATTCGCAGCACCCACTTCGACCGCCGTCGCGCCGGCCATCATCATTTCGATGACGTCGCGCGCCGACGACACGCCGCCGCAGCCGATCACCGGAATCCTACATGCCTGCGCCACCTGATAGACCATGCGCAGCGCCACGGGGAAGACCGCATCGCCCGAAAATCCGCCCATCACGTTGGCGATCACCGGCTTGCGGCGCTGCACGTCGATACGCATGCCGAGCATCGTATTGATCAGACATACGCCGTCGGCACCCGCCTCCTCGCAGGCGCGAGCGATCGCCACGATGTCGGTCACGTTGGGCGAGAGTTTGATATAGACCGGCTTGGTCGTCACGGCCTTCACGGCGCGCGTCACCTCGGCGGCGCATTCGGGCGACGTGCCGAACGACATGCCGCCGTGCCGCACGTTGGGGCACGAGACATTGACCTCGATCAGCCCGATGCCCTCCTCACGGTCGATGCGCTCGCAGCAGTAGGCGTACTCCTCGATCGAGAAGCCCGAGATATTGGCGATGACCGGCTTGTGGAAGAACGTCCGCAAGCGGGGCAGCTCCTCGGCGATCACGGCGTCGATGCCCGGATTCTGCAACCCCACGGCGTTGATCATCCCCGCCGTGCACTCGGCGATACGGGGCGTCGGATTGCCGAAGCGCGCGTCGCGCGTCGTCCCCTTGAACGAGAAGGTGCCCAGTATGTTGATGTCGTAGAAATCGCGGAATTCGTTGCCGAACCCGAACGTACCGCTGGCGGGAATGACCGGATTGTCCAGCCGCCAGCCGCTCAGCACGACCGACAGGTCGCGCGCAATCGTATTCGTTACCATATCACCTCCTCCTTCGTCAATACCGGTCCCTCCTTGCAGATGCGTTTGTTGCCGTACTTGGTTTTGCAGCTGCATCCCATGCAGGCGCCGAAACCGCATCCCATGCGCTCCTCGAAGCTCAGCTGGCCGCTGCACACCGTGGCGTCGCTCAGCGCACGCAGCATCGCGAGCGGGCCGCAAGCGTAGAAATAGTCGTACACCACGCCGCTCTCGCGGATCGCATCGGTCACGAAGCCCCGCACGCCCTCCGACCCGTCGGCCGTCGCCACCACGACGCGGCAGCCGAGCTGCGCGAACGCGTCGCGGTAAAAGACCTCCGATGCGGTGTTGAACCCCAGCACGACAGTCACCTCGCGGCCGTCGGCCAGCAACTGTTTGGCCAGATTGTAGAGCGGCGGAACGCCCACGCCGCCGCCCACGAGCAGCTCGCGGCGGCTGCCCTTGGCGCTATCGAAGCCGTTGCCCAGCCCCGTCAGCAGGTCGAGCCGCGCACCGGGCTGCAGGGCGGCCATCCGCCGCGTTCCCTCACCCACAACTTTGTAGATGAGCGTGAGCGTACGTTCGTCCCAGTCGCAGACCGAGATCGGACGGCGCAGGTACAATCCGTCAAGTTCGATGTTGACGAACTGCCCGGGCGCCGTGATCCACTGCGTGTCGCCTTCGAGCGTCATCCGCCACACGGCGGGCGTCAGCCGCTCGTTGGAGCGAAGCGTATAGATTGCTTTCTTGTACATAACTCTATTCCTGAATTTTGATTTCAGGCAGGCAGATGCGGTGCATCGTGCGGCTGAACCGGACGGGGCATACTGAACGCATGTCCCGTTCGGAGCAGACAAGGGATGTGCCGCAGGTGCCGCATGAAATCGAAATTACTTCGCGTCGATCGTCGAAACGGAGAGCGTGATCTCTTCGAGCACGTCCAGCAGCACCTTCACCGTCTCGAGCGAGGTGAAGAGCGTCACGTTGTTTTCGACCGCCGTGCGGCGAATCTCGTAACCGTCGAGACGCGTGTTGTGCTGATCCAGATCGATCGTATTGATGATGTAGCTCACATGACCCTGACGCAGCGACTCGATGATCTCGTTGCTGCCCTCGCACAACTTGCGGCGCAGACGCGTACGCAGGCCGTGCTTGCGCAAGAAATCGGCCGTGCCGGAGGTCGCCTCGATGTTGAAGCCGAGGTTGTAGAAGCGGCGTGCCAGCGGCAGCACCTCCTCCTTGTCCTTGTCGGCGATCGTGAGCAGCACCGTGCCGTAGTTGGCCACCTTCATACCCGAGGCCTGCAACGCTTTGTAGAGCGCGCGGGTAAGTTTGTCATCATAACCGATCGCCTCGCCCGTCGACTTCATCTCCGGCGAGAGGTAGGACTCCACGCCGCGGATCTTCGAGAAGGAGAAGGCCGGCGCCTTGACGAACCAGCGCTGTTTCTCATGGCCGTAGACCTCGGTGATACCCTGCTCGCGCAGGCTGTGGCCCAAAATCACCTGCGTGGCGATGTCGGCCATCTGCACGCCCGTGGCCTTCGAGAGGAAGGGCACCGTGCGCGACGAACGGGGATTGACCTCGATGACGTAGACCTCGTCGTTGCCGTCGCAGATGAACTGGATGTTGTAGAGACCCACGATGCCGATTTCGAGACCCAGTTTGACCGTGTAGTCGATGATCTTCTCCTTGACCTTGGGCGAAACGCTGAAAGTCGGATAGACGCTGATCGAGTCGCCCGAGTGGATACCCGTCCGCTCGACATGCTCCATAATGCCCGGAATGAAGACGTCGCGCCCGTCGCAGATGGCATCGACCTCCAGCTCCTTACCCATGATGTACTTGTCGACCAGCACGGGCGAGTCGTCGTTGACCTCGACGGCCGTCTGGAGGTAGTGGCGCAGCGCCTCCTCGTTCGAGACGATCTGCATGGCACGGCCGCCCAGCACGTAGCTCGGCCGTACCAGCACCGGATAGCCGATGTGCGTGGCGGCCGCCACGCCCTCGGCGATGTTCGTTACCGCCTCGGCCTGCGGCTGGGGGATACCCAGCTGCTCCATGATCTTCTCGAAGCAGCCGCGGTCCTCGGCATTGCGGATCGCCTGCACGTCGGTGCCGATGATCGGCACGCCCAGCCGCGCCAGCGGTTCGGCCAGATTGATAGCCGTCTGACCGCCCAGCGAGACGACGATGCTCTTGGGCTTTTCGAGGTGGATGACGTTCATCACATCCTCGACCGTGAGCGGCTCGAAATAGAGTTTGTCGCTGCACGTGTAGTCCGTCGAAACGGTCTCGGGATTGTTGTTGATGATGATGGCCTCGTAGCCCGCCTTGCGGATCGACCAGATGGCGTGCACGGTCGAGTAGTCGAACTCCACGCCCTGACCGATACGGATCGGGCCGGAGCCGAGCACGATGATCTTCTCGCGGTCGCTCACCACCGACTCGTTCTCCTGCTCGTAAGTCGAGTAGAAGTAAGGTACGTAGGAGGAGAACTCCGAAGCGCAGGTGTCGATCATCTTGTAGACGGGGAAAATCCCCCACTTTTCACGCAGACGGTACATTTCATGCTCCGTCGCACCCCACAGCTTTCCGATGTACTTGTCACCGAAGCCCATGCGCTTGGCTTCGCGCAGCGTCTCCTCGTCGAAGGGGTGCTCCGCCACCGTGCGCTCCATCTCGACGATGTTCTTGAACTTCTCCAAGAAGAACATATCGATCTTGGTGTTGTTGTAGATCAGCGCCAAATCCACGCCGCAGCGGATCAGCTGGGCGATGGCATAAAGCCGGTCGTCGGTTCCCTCCTTAATGTAGTCCATCACTTCGTCGTTCGACATGCCGTCGAACTTCTTGTGATAGATATGGCAGACGCCCGTTTCGAGCGAACGCACCGCCTTGAGCAGGCTCTCTTCCATCGTGCGGCCCACCGACATCACCTCGCCCGTCGCCTTCATCTGCGTCCCGAGCTTGTTCGAAGCGTCGGAGAATTTGTCGAAGGGGAAACGGGCCACCTTGGTGACCACATAGTCGAGCGCAGGCTCGAACGACGCAGGGGTATTGGCCATCTGGATTTCGTCGAGGGTCAGCCCCACGGCCACCTTGGCCGTGACGCGGGCGATCGGATAACCGCTCGCCTTCGAAGCCAGCGCCGACGAACGCGACACGCGGGGATTGACCTCGATCAGATAGTATTTGAACGACAGAGGATCAAGCGCGAACTGCACGTTGCAGCCGCCTTCGATCTTCAGCGCACGGATGATTTTGAGGGCGCTGTCGCGCAGCATCTGGAACTCGCGGTTGGTGAGCGTCTGGCAGGGAGCCACCACGATCGAGTCGCCCGTATGGATGCCCACCGGATCGATGTTCTCCATGCAGCAGATCGAGATGGCCGTATCGTTGGCGTCGCGCATCACCTCGTACTCGATCTCCTTATACCCTTTGATGCTCTTTTCGACGAGCACCTGATGCACCGGCGAAAGAATCAGGGCATTGCGCATCAACTCCTCCAGCTCCTCGCGGTCGTCGGCGAAACCGCCGCCCGTGCCGCCCAGCGTGAAGGCCGGACGCAGCACCACCGGATAGCCGATCTCCTCGGCGGCGGCGATACCCTCCTCCATATTATTTGCAATATGCGACGGCAGCACCGGTTCGCCCAGCCGCTCGCACAGCTCCTTGAACAGTTCGCGATCCTCGGCCTGCTCGATGCTCTCGAACGAGGTACCCAGAATCTCGACCTGACACTCCTGCAACACGCCCTTCTTGGCCAGCTGCACCGCCAGATTCAGACCCGTCTGCCCGCCCAGCCCCGGCACAATGGCGTCGGGACGCTCGTAGCGGATGATCTTGGCCACGTATTCCAGCGTCAGCGGCTCCATATAGACCTTGTCGGCGATGTGCGTATCGGTCATGATGGTCGCGGGATTGGAGTTCGCCAGAATCACCTCGTACCCCTCTTCCTTCAGCGCGAGGCAGGCCTGCGTACCCGCATAGTCGAACTCGGCGGCCTGACCGATCACGATCGGACCCGAGCCGATCACCATTACTTTCTTGATATCCGTTCTCTTAGGCATTTTTCCAATCCTCCATCATTTTAGTGAACTTATCGAACAAATAGGCGCTGTCCTGCGGCCCCGAAGCGCTTTCGGGATGGTACTGCATCGAGAAGACTCCGTCCTTGTAGCAGGCGACGCCTTCGGCCGTACCGTCGAGCAAATTGACGTGCGTAAGCTCCAGTCCCGTGCCTTCGAGCGACGCGACGTCCACCGCGAAACTGTGGTTCTGGCTCGTAATTTCGATCTTGCCCGTCGAGAGATTCTTCACCGGATGGTTCGCGCCGCGATGTCCGAACTTCATCTTGAAGGTCTTGGCACCATAGGCCAGCGAAATGAGCTGGTGTCCCATACAGATGCCGAAGATCGGCAGCCGGCCGCGCAACTGACGCACCAGCTCGATCACTCCCTGCACGTCGTTGGGATCGCCGGGACCGTTCGAAAGGACGATGCCGTCGGGACGGAACGCGAGAATCTGCTCCGCCGTGACGTCGCAGGGTACAACCGTCACGTTGCAGCCTACACGATTCAGCAGACGGATGATGTTGTACTTGATACCGCAGTCGATCGCCACCACGTCGTACTTGTGGTTGGGCACGCGCGACATCCAGCGTTTCTTGCAGCTCACACGAGAGACCATGTCGTGCGGCCACGGCGTGGCGGCCATGCGCGCCAGCGCCTCCTCACGGGGTGTTTCCACCGAAGTAATCATCACCCGCTGGCTGCCCTCGTTGCGGATGATGCGCGTCAGCATACGCGTATCGACCCCCTCGATGCCGGGAATCGCGTGCTCCTCGAACACCTCGCTGAGCGTCTTCGTGTAGCGGAAATTCGAGGGCGAATCGTTGTATTCGCGTACGATCATACCGCCGATAGTCGGGTTCTTCGTTTCGTAGTCTTCGTCGGTCATACCGTAGTTGCCGATCAGCGGATAGGTCATCACGACCATCTGGGCGGTGTACGACGGATCGGACATGATCTCCTGATAACCGACCATCGAGGTGTTGAAAACGATCTCGCAGATCGCCTCCTTGTCCGCCCCGAAGCCGTACCCATAGAATTCCTGCCCGTTCTCCAGAACGATTTTCTTCGTGTAAGGTTTCATATTCAATTTATTGTGTTATCTTTTCAAACTCTCGTTACGATACGCTTCGCGGCCCCCGACCAGCGTCAGCGCCACCTCGCCCCGCACCGCCATTTCGGCGAAGGGAGTACTGCGCCCCATCGACAGGAAGCGGTCGGGATCGACCGTCGACGACCGCTCGGTGTCGACGACCGTCAGATCGGCCGGCTCGCCCGCAGCAATCACACCGCCTCCCAGCGAGAAGATGCGGCGCGGCGCGATCGCCATCGCCTCCACCAGCCGTTCGAACGAAATGACGCCCCGCTTCACCAGTGCGGTGTTCAGCACCGCAAAGGCGCACTCCAGTCCCACGACACCCATCGCACTGCCGGCCAGCCCGCGCGACTTCTCGGCGGCGGTATGGGGCGCATGGTCGGTAGCGATCACCTCGATCGTTCCATCCTGCAAACCGGCCACGAGCGCCTCGCGGTCGGCACGGCTGCGCAGCGGTGGATTCATCTTGAAACGCCCCTCCTCCTGCATATCTTCGTCGCACAGCACCAGATAGTGCGGCGCCGTCTCGCAGCTTACGCTGAGTCCGGCCGCTTTGGCACGGCGCACCAGTTCGACGCTCTCCTTCGTGGAGACGTGGCAGACATGGTACCGGCACCCCGTCTCGGCCGCAAGGCGGATATCGCGTTCGACCTGCCGCCATTCGCTCTCGGACGAGATGCCCCGATGACCGTGCGCGCGGCAGTAGTCGCCGTCGTGGATATATCCTCCGTTCAGCAGGGCGTCGACCTCGCAGTGTGCGACCACGGGACGTCCCGTACGTGCCACACGGCGCATCGCTTCGCGCATAAGCGCCTCCTCCTGCACGCCGCGTCCGTCGTCCGAGAACCCGACGACGTCGGATGCCAGCGCCTCGAAGTCGACCAATTCGCCGCGTCCCTTCTGCCCGCGGGTGATGCAGCCGTAAGGCAGCACCTTCACCACCGCGTCGCGGCGGATCGCCTCCAGTTCGACGGCCAGATGTTCCGGCGAATCGGGCGCAGGCGAGAGATTGGGCATCGGACAGACGGTCGTATAACCGCCGTGAGCGGCCGCGCGCGTTCCCGAGGCAATGGTCTCCTTCGTCGTAAAGCCGGGCTCGCGCAGATGCACGTGGACATCGACCAGCCCGGGCAGAATCTTCATCCCCCCGAGCGGCACGACCTCGCACCCTTCAACCGGCAAACCCAACCCTACAGCCGCGATCCGGTCACCGTCGACGAGTACGTCGGCCCGCACGAATCCTCCGTCATGCCACACTTCTGCTCCCTGCAACAATTTCCTCATCTGAGCACATAAAAAAAGAGTAACTGAAAAACAGTTACCCTTTATATTGGAAAATAAGAAGCCCGTAAGAGTCGTAATCCGACGGATTACCTTTCAGTCGCTGGAGCGCGAAAGAAGCGGATATGTTCGGATGGTCTTTATGCATGGCTTCCCGATGTCGGGACAAAGGTAGGAATTTTTTTTCGGAATCCGCGACCGGCCGGATTATTTTATTTCCATTTTTGTGAAATTTTTTATCCGCCATGAGCCGTTCATCACACATCGCACCTGCGACCCTTCACCGCATGGAGGAGTTCCGCCAGCAGGGCTACCGGCTGCCGTCCTATCGGGCACTCCGAACGCCGACCAGATCGAGGGCATCCGCCGCAGCGCGGCGATCAACACCGCCCTGCTCGATTTGCTCGCTTCCGAACTCCGTGAAGGGATGACCTTCACCATCGAACCGATGATCAATAGGTGCGGCCGCGAGATCTTCACCGACGACGACGGTTGGACGGTCTGCACCGGCGACGGCCTGCCCTCCGCCCAATGGGAGTCGATGTTTCAGATTACCGAAACGGGCAATGAGGTGTCGACGTGCTGAGAGCCGCCGGCAGCGCCGCCGCACAATGCGTTGCGGCCGGTCATCGCGCCGATCTGATGCAGACGGCGCCGAACTTGCCGCACGCGCCGAAAGTTTCGACGGCTTCGACGGGAAGCATATAATAATAGTACATCGGAACCTCCGCCTCCAGCGAGAAGGCGTTCGAACGGCACATCCGCAACCACTCCCCGACACTCGACGATGCGCCGTTCAGCTGGATCAGCGGGACACGGTCCGTATAGATGCGTCCGGCGACAAGCGGACGCCCGTCGTTCGTTTTCGATGAATCGGTGAAGATGTCGAGCGAACGCAGAATCAGACCGTCAAGGAACTGAAACACCCTGCCGGGTACTTCGATACCGTCGAGCACATAGCGGGCATCCGGCGAAAGCGGATGCCACAACGCGTCGGGAACTTTGCCCGACCGATCGATACCCCCTGCACGGCGCAGCGAATCGTACTCCGCACGCAAGGTATAGGTGCGGATATGCACCGGCAACTTCCGCCGCCGACTGCCATCCAGACTCGAAGCGCTCCATGTATATCCAGCGACATTGCCTTGCAGATGCGGCCGTACCCCCTTGCGGCGGTCACGTTCGACGAAGAATTTCAACAGCTGTACCCGTTCGCGCCTCATCGTATCGGCAAGCCGCATACGGCGGTTCTTGACACGCACGCGGCGGACGTTCCACAACGTCACCTGCTCGTAGGCCTCTCCGCCCGTCACCCTGCGACGGTTGAGTTTATAAGCAAACGGCCATGCGACGGCCGGCTGGCTGCTTGCAGCCGTAGCAGAAGATGTTTCGGCCAGCGTATCGCGCTGCAACTCATCGAAGCGCAGACGGACACGGTCCTGCGGAAGCTGCTGCGAAGGCTCCTGCGCAGCGGTCTCACCGTAGCCAAAAACGAAACTCGCCGCCGCAACCCATCCGAAAATCCAATTCCGTTTCATCCCATCGTCGTTTTTGCAAAGATAACCTTTTTAGAAGAAAATTAGGCCGTTCTCTGCCCTATTTCACGACGTGCGCCAACCTATACTGCACGTTTTTCACCAATCCGACATACACACAGAACTTTTTTCTATATTTCAGAATTAGAAAGATAATTCGGGGAAAGGAGTTGAAAAAACGGATGAAAGAGATTTATCGAATCCTTGCAGAGAACAAGGTATTTGAAATATTCCGCACAATATCAGTTAATTACATAGATATATGGAAGCAAAAAGCGGACAACTCTAATGAATTGTCCGCTTTGGTAGAAGACCGCATAAAATTATCGAATGATTTTGTTGAGGATTTTAACAGAATTATTAACTTTATAAAAAATTAAATTTAAAGAGTATGGAAGACCTCAGTGATACTATTATAGTAGCAATAATAAGTTCTGCAACAACCATATTAGTATTGATACTAACAGGTGTAAGTCGTTATTTCTTTTTCTTATTTTCTCTGACTTACAAACTAAAACGAGAATATAATTTTTCTCAAAAGAAAAATATAAAATTAGAACTATCAAGAAGTAAAACCCCACTAATCAAAGCTGCAGAAGAACTCAATTATAGATTATGGAATCTATCAAAAAACATAGATAAAGGATGGATTAATGTTGAGCGAGAATCATGGCAAGACCCGAAACGATATTATCTTATAAGTACAGTTTATCGTTTTCTTCATTTTATTTATTGGACACTTGAAGCCGAAAAATCAATATATAGTTTTGATTTTGCTCAAGCAGAGAGAGATGACATACAATACCTTAAATACATTAAGGCTCTGAAACATTTTTTCTGTGAAAGTGATCTGCTCAAAGAACTTGGGTATGATGGTAGTCATCCTACTCATCATTTTTATAAAGACAATCTTTGTAAATACGCAGATTTCATTAGAGACGAGAACAATTCAATCAACTATATGAAATTTGAAGCAAAGTTTATGACCAACTGTTCAGAGATTGAAGATGTCGTAAAATATATGTCTAGTTTAGAAAATGTTCCTGACAATAAAAACTACAATGTAATAATGGTATTCCACCTTTTCCTTATGTTATTCCTAAACAAATATGGACTTGATTATCACCAAACAAATAGAAAAAAATTTAAGACTCTAATACACACAAAATATGCTAATTTAAAAATCAAGAAAGGGATTCTTGCCTTTATAAAGAGAAATAAAATTGAATCAGAAGCAAAGTGGATTATAGAAGATTTATCTTTATAATAAATCGGGGCAAGTTCCCCTGCCCCGATTCCAAATAAAAATTACAACTCTACTTCGTTCCTTTCACTTTTCCATAGACAGCACCTCCATTTACATAAAATTGTTCTGAAGACAAAAAGTGTCCAGTGAGCAAATTCGCTATGGAGATTTTATCACCATCCTTGGTGTATCTGAAAGTCCCCATCAAGGAGTAATAAGAACTGCTGTAATTTACCAAGTAGCCATCTTCATATTTCACAGGCTTATCTTTAGTCAGAGTTTTATAGGCTACTGTGCCGTCAAACTTGAATTCTAACAAGTCCTCAACCTGATTATAGGAGTAGTTCGGCTTGCCATTTACATATTCACCTATATTAGCCCACAGCCCCTCCATATTGGCAGGAGTTCCGCCACTATCATCATCGTCAGAGCAGGCACAAAATCCCATTAAAGAGATAGCGGTAAAAAGCAAAAATATCTTCTTCATGTTATTTGTCTTTAGAAATTATATCCAACGGAAAGACCTATACCCCACAAATCGCCATTGAAACCATAGGCAATATCAGCTCCTATCAAGTAGTGTTTATAGGTAAAATTAACAGCCAATTTCCCATTGATGACACTACGCGTCCAATTAGCGCCACCATTCAAAACGTCATCTGAAAATAAGTCTTTCTTCTCGCTTACAGTTCCTACGGCTTCACCATGTTCATATTTAGTATTTTCTCTATTACATTTTCCCCACACCCCAAAAGCGTAGGATAATCCGATAGCAGGCTGAAAACCCCAATCGTCCGTAATCCTAATTTTACGTGTAAACATGGCGGGAATTTCCAAATACAGGGCTTTATATTTATTGCTATATGTATTATATTCTCCTGCGTCATGGTATATACCTTCATGGAAAGTTTCAGCTTTAGCAGAGTTATATTTTACATTAAGACCCGTTTGGAAATACCATTTATGACTTTTAGACATTGCAATATCATAGGTTCCCCCAACATGGAACCCAACACCAAATTTATTCGTCATATCCTCAAATAGGTCAGAGGTCAATGTAGGCTTTGAAAAATTGACACCCGCTCTTACTCCAAAAATATGTTTCGGATTGTTGATTTCTTGCGCATTGGCAACTGACATAAAACAGGCAACTGCTACAACTATAAATAAAATACGTTTCATAGATTTTTGTTTTATTATTTTTTATTTTCAAGCATAGCCCTAAAGATTGAGAGGTATAGACAAACAAAAAGCGCGGACTAATTCGCTAATATTTGGATTCTGCGGTCTTGGACTACCTCACACCCATATATCGGAATAAAGCCCACGCTGGAAAAACAGCATGGGCGTCAAACCTTATTCCAATGGGTGTGATTGAGAAAGTGTCCAAGTTTCAGAATCCCCGAAATAAAAGCTAACGCCTTTTATCTTATGTCTTTTAGACTGTTATTTAACCATAGGCAAATTTCATTTACAAAACAAAAGTAAGTATATTTTGCCACCTATCCAATAGGGATTCAGAAATTAAAATTACCTGTAACATTTTTTTCAACGCTCTATTTTTCAGCATCTCATCACCGTAAGCCCCCTTAAACGGATTCAACAAAGGGGTAGGTCTAATAGGCTACATACTGTTTGATGTATGTCCATCGGCTAAAAAATTATAAAAAAAAAGATTTTTACTACTCTTGACTTTCTTTCTGTTCCTACCTACTATTTATATAGAAAACAGATCAGTTATGGAAAATACAAAAAGAGAGTACCGCGACCTAAGCGATGAAACCAAGCAAAAGATTAGCGCCTCGACCAAAGGCAAACAAAAAAGTGCAAGCCACAAAATCCATATTTCGCAAGCTATGTTGAAATATTTGGACTTCCAAATTAAATCTGCACAAAAAGTTAAGCACTTTTTCTATTTAGTT
>URRP01000018.1 GCA_900550375.1 uncultured Alistipes sp.
AATAAGCGAGGGCAATGTCAAATTTATTTGAACATTGCCGAGCGGGAGTATCTTCGGCGAAGCCAAAGATAGGAAAAATCCTCGTAATCGAGTCAATTTCCGGCGATAAAAAACGCCGTTCTCCGATTTGGAGAACGGCGTCGAACGGGATGCCGCCCGCCGGTTATTTCGTAAATTTATTCTGATGCTTCAACGTACCCGAAGCGTCGTAAATCTTCACGTCGATGTTATGTGCGTCGGCCTTTACGTCCATGCGGGTCAGGTTGGGATTGCAGAGCACGGGAAAATCGCAGCCGTTTTCGCCCTTGTCCCAGAACTTATAGCGGTGGATATGCCCTGCAAGCATCAGGTCGATGCCCGCACGGTTGAGAATCGGGACGAAGAGACGGGCCACCTCCGAGCCGCCGTGCCAGCCGCCGGGTGCGGGAGGCATATGGCAGAGGACGATGCGCACGGGAGCGCTCTTGAAATCGGGGTCCTCGACCACCTGCTTGAGCCACTCGGCCTCCTCGGCGCGGAAATCGTCGGAACGCATCAGATCCATATTGCGGATATCGCTGTCGGGCTTATCCTCGCCGCTGTCGAGGACGATGAAATAGGCGGGACCCTGACGGAACGCGAAGTAGGGACGTCCCGTCGAGGAGGGGAAGTAGTTCATCCACTCCATGGCGAATATGCCGCGGTTTTCGTGGTTGCCGCGCGCCACATAGAGCGGCGTATTGGCGGCAAAGAGCTTCGAAGACGACGTGAGGTAGTGGTCCATCAACTCGCTCTCGGCATCGATCGACGTGGTCATATCGCCGTTGAAGCAGACGAAGTCGTACTTGCCGGGCTTCACGTCTTTATAAAGGACGCGCAGGATGGAATCGTGCTCGTGCATATCGTTTACGACCGAGAAATCGACCGTGGCCTTCGACTTGTCGAGCGTCGTCACCTCGAAGGGTTTTTGCCGCAGGATGTCGCTGCCGAAGCCCTCGCCGAAGACGACGCGTTTGCGGCCCTCGTTGAGCAGCACACCGTTCTGCATCACGCGGTAACGATAGGTAGTGGCGGGTTCCAGACCGGTCACCTTCACCACGTGGAGTTTACCGATCGGACGGCGGCCGTTGAGCACCTGATCGTATTTCGGCCGTTCGGTATTGTAGAAATGCGTGCCGTCGTCGGGTGCGATCTCGACCCACGAAACAGCGTCGATATTGGTGGTCCAGACCACCGTGAATTCCCGTTCGCCCACCGCCTGAAGGTAAGGCCCGGAAACGACGTGTACCGAAGGTTGCGCCGCTGCGGCGAGAGGCAGCACAAGGAAGAAGGCTGCGATGTAAAGAAGTCTTTTCATTTTCAAGGATGCGTTTAGGTTTATCATTCTCCGAAATATACACGATGAATATACCACAAATGTAAAGAAAAAAATCGTGATTTCACAAGAACGCCTGCTTTTCCGTTGTTTTTTGTAAATTTTTACTTACATTTGCATAAGCAGTCGAAACAATACAGGCTGCTTTTATTATCGCAGGCCCGCCGCCGCAACCCGGAAAACTCAAACTTAAATCGATAGATGACACCCGAACAAACGAAAAAATTCAAGTACTGGCAGACCCGCACCATCATTGTTTCGATGATCGGTTACGCCCTCTATTATTTCGTGCGCAAGAACTTCAACACCGCCATGCCGAGTATCGAAGCTACGTTCGGAATTACCAAGACGCAGCTCGGAATCTTTCTGACCCTCAACGGCGTCATTTACGGCGTATCGCGCTTCATCAACGGGTTCATCGCCGACCGTGTCAGCGCCCGCAAATTCATGGCACTGGGTCTGGCGCTCTGCGCGCTGATCAACATCGGCTTCGGATTCAGCGACAAGATGGCCATGCTCATTACGGGCGCAGCCGGCGGCGGCGAATACATCACGGCGCTGACGATCATCATGGGCTCCATCCTGCTGCTGAACGGTTATTTTCAGGGGATGGGCGTGCCGCCCGTCTCGCCGCTGATGACCCACTGGGTGCCGGCCAACGAGCTGGCGACCAAGATGTCGATCTGGAACATGTCGCACTCGATCGGCGCCGGTCTGATCTTCGTGCTGGGGGCGGTCCTCGTCCATCACTTCGACAACAGCGCGTGGCGTCTCTGCTTCCTGATTCCGGCGGCCATCTCGCTCGTCGGCGCAGGTGCGCTTTACCTCACGCTGCGCGACAAACCGTCGTCGGTCGGACTGCCCGAACTGGAGGCGCAGGCCGCGCCGCCGGCACAGGAGGAGAAGAAGGACGCCACGTCGGACTCCGCCTACCACAAGGCGTTCCTGCGCCGGATGGTTTTCGGCAACCCGATCATCTGGGTGCTGGCGATCACCAACTTCTTCGTCTACATCGTCCGCTTCTCGATGCTCGACTGGGGCATGATGCTCCTGCCCGGATCGAAAGGCGTGTCGGTAGCCGTAGCAGGGCTTATGGTGGCCGTCTTCGAGTTCGTGGGCGGCAATCTGGGCATGGTCGTCGCAGGCTGGGCGACGGATCACATCTTCGGCAGCCGCGCCCACCGCACCTGCGTATTCTGTATGCTCGGCGCGATCGTCATGACGGCGATCTTCTGGTTCATTCCCGACACGGCCTCGGCGTGGGTACTGGCGATTCCCTTCACAATGATCGCCTTCTTCATCTACGGCCCGCAGGCGCTGCTGGGAATCGCAGCGGCTAATCAGGCCACCAAGGAGGCAGCGGCCAGCGCCAACGGCATTCTGGGTATCTTCGGCTACGCCAGCACGTTGATTTCGGGTGTGGGATTCGGCTACGTGGCCGAACACTACGGCTGGAGCATCGCCTATATCGTGATTCTCGTCTTCGCGGTGATCGGTATGCTGACCATCGCCACGATCTGGAACGCCAAGGGCGACGGCTACGAAGCTGCGGCGAAATTCAACGCCGAACGGGAGAAAGAGATCAATTTACAAGCATAAAACATCATGCAACTCAAAGAAGGAAAAATATCGGTTTCGGTCATGTGCTCCGACCTGATGAATCTGGAGCGCGATATCAAGCAGCTGGAACGTAACGGCGTGGATTACCTCCACGTGGATGTGATGGACGCCCATTTCGTGCCGAATCTCACGTTCGGCGTCGATTTCATCGCGGCGATGCACCGCGTGACGAAACTGCCGCTCGACATCCACCTGATGGTCGAACATCCTCTTCCGATCATGGAAGCGATGGACATCCGCCCGGGCGACCTGATCTCGCTGCATGTCGAGCTGGGAGAGCAGCTGCACGAACTGGCAAAAGCCGTCCGGGCACGCGGGGCGCATTTCGGGCTGGTGGTGAATCCCTCGACGCCGGTCGAGACGCTGCTGCCCTATCTCGACGAGATCGAATGGGTGATCCTGATGCTGGTCAGTCCGGGCTTCGCCGGAGCGAAACTCATCGACGGCATCCTCGACAAGGTCGCCGTCACCCGCCGCTTCTTGGACGAAAACGGCCATCCCGAAGTGGAGATTTCGGTCGACGGATCGGTGAGCTGCGAACGCGCTCGGCTCATGCGCGGCATGGGAGCCTCAATCTTTGTCGGCGGAACGGCAGGTATCTATCGCAAGGGAATGACCCTCGACGAAAGCATCCCGCTCTTCCGACAGGCAATAAAATAAATCGAAAATGAAACCCCCTCTCGAAACCCCGACTCCGCAAGTGCCCGCAATGGCCAACGAACGGCACCGCCGAATCATGGCGCTGCTGCATCAGCATACTTCGCTGTCCGTTTCGCAGCTGGCACACCTGCTCGGCGTCTCGGAAGTTACGATCCGCAAAGACCTGACGCTGCTCGAACAGCAGCAGATGCTTTACCGCGTACACGGCTCGGCGATTCTGGCCAACCCCTATATTCAGGATCGCCATGTCAACGACAAGGAGAAGCTCTACTCCGACGAGAAACGCGCGATCGGAGCCTATGCCGCACGGCTCGTCGAGCCGCGCGACACGATCCTCATCGGTTCGGGAACGACGACACTCGCCATGGCGCGCGAGATTCGAGGCGCGGAGGAGCTGACGGCGATCACCACGTCGCTGAGCGTCGCTTCGGTACTCGCGGAGAACGACGAGTGTACGGTGATCCAGCTCGGCGGCGTTCTGCGCAGCAGTTCGTTCTCGGTCGTGGGTCCTTTCGCCGAGCAGATGCTCCGGCAGTTCTCGTGCAGCAAGCTTTTTTTCGGGGTGGACGGCTTCGATCTCACCTACGGCGTGACGACGACCAATCTCATGGGCGGCCATCTGGCGCTGATGATGATCGAAACGGTACAGAAGGTCGTCGCACTGGTCGACTCTTCGAAATTCGGCCGGCGCGGGTTCTGCAAGATGTGCGACACCAACCGCATCGACATGGTCATTACCGACGACGGCGTACCGCCGATCGTAGTCGAGCAGCTGCAGGAAGCCGGCATCGATGTACGCATCGTCGAGGTCATGCGGCCCGCAATGCAATGATTCGAAGCGGCTTCTGAGGCTCGGCGGCAGCCGTCTCTTATCGCTGTCGCTCGGAACCTCGGGAGACCTCCCGCTATCGCGAAAGAGGTCGATCGAACTGTTCCGGGCCGAGTGCAGAGCCGTCTGCCGGAAGTCCGTCCTTCCGTCGCAGCTGTAAGGAACGATTGCTGAAAACGGATGATTTTTTTCACGCAGAGTTTGGATTTAAAAAAAATATCCCTATCTTTGCACCACGATTTGAACGAAATCCGTTTCAGATCAGGATGGTGCCATAGCTCAGTTGGTAGAGCAAAGGACTGAAAATCCTTGTGTCCCCGGTTCGATTCCTGGTGGTACCACACCGAAAAAGAGAGTTGCTGAAAAGCGACTCTTTTTTTATCCGAAACACTCAAAGACCGCGTCCTGTTTCATCGTGAGATCCCCTCGCCGAGCCGGCACACCGCACCGCCGTCCGAACCGACACGCTGCGACTCCTGCGACGCATCCGCTTCGGTAGTTCATCGGGACTGCGACCCATCCGCTCTTCTTGCAAATCGATCGGCACCCTGCATCGAATCGTCCGGCCGCCCGACAAACGATCCGTCGTGGCGGAACTACCTGTTTGACATGAAAATGCGCGTCGCACTCCCGTTCGGAAATCCCCGTCGTCCGTTGTCGCGGAGACGGAGAATGGAGTGCAATTTTTCATTTTCGTTTTTAATTTGTATTTTTGTAAATTGTATACATCTATTTAAAAACGTGAAACTGAGTTTACCGCTTCTTTTGCTGGCGCTCGCCGCAGGTTGCGCCGGCCGGCGTCCGGCTCCGGCAGCATCGGCCGCACCGATTCCGCCCGAGCCGGTGCAATATACCTATGTCGTGAAAGCGAGTCGTCCGCACCTTCCGACGAGCTACACGCAGGGACTCTATTTCGACGAAGGCAGCCTGTGGGAAGGTACCGGCCAGTACGGCGGCTCCGTCATCCAGCGGCTCGATCCGGTGACGGGCCGCGCCGAGGTGCTCGTGCGCCTGCCGCAAAGCGAGTTTGGCGAGGGGATCGCCCGCGTGGGAGATCGTATCTACCAGCTCACGTGGCAAAACAATACCGCCCACATCTATGATGCGCAGACCTTCGAGAAGCTCCGCGACGTACGTTATGCCGGCGAGGGCTGGGGGCTCACCACCGACGGAGAGAAACTCTACCTGAGCGACGGCTCGGAACATATCTGGGAGATCGATCCCGCCACGTTCCGGCGCGGCCGCAAGATCACCGTCACGGCCGCCGGCAGTCCCGTGCAGTTCCTCAACGAACTGGAATGGATCGAAGGGAAAATCTGGGCCAACATCTACACCACCGACCAGATCGTCATCATCGACCCCGCGACAGGCGCGGTCGAAGGGGTCGTGGACCTCGCAGGGCTGCTGCCCGAACGAGAGATCACCCCCGCCACCGACGTACTCAACGGCATCGCCTACGACGCGGCCACAGGGCGCATCTTCGTCACGGGCAAGAACTGGAGCCGGTTGTTTGAAATCGAAATCGTCAAAAAATGAAAAAACCGATCGAAGAGATACTCAATGAACGCATCCTGCTGCTCGACGGCGGCTTCGGCACGATGGTGCAGGGCTACGGCTTGGACGAAGCGGCCTACCGCGGCGAGCGGTTCCGCGACTGGGAACGGCAGCTCAGAGGCTGCAACGACCTGCTGGCACTGACCCGCCCCGACGTGGTGCGTGAAATCCATGAAAAATACCTCGCCGCAGGCGCCGACATCGTCGAAACCGACTCGTTCAACGCCAATGCCGTCTCGCTGGCCGACTACGGACTGGAGAACTGCGCCTATGAGATCGCACGCGCCGCGGCCGACGCGGCGCGCACGGTGGCCGACGCCTTCACCGAACGCAACCCTCGAAAACCGCGCTTCGTCGCCGGTTCGATCGGCCCGACCAACCGCACGCTCTCGATGTCGGCCGACGTCAACAACCCCGCTGCCCGCAGCATCGCCTTCGCCGAAATGTCCGCCGCCTATCGCGAGCAGGTACGGGGACTGCTCGACGGCGGCGTCGACCTGCTGTTGGTCGAGACGGTCTTCGACACGCTCAATGCCAAGGCCGCGCTGGCCGCTATCGACGACGAATGCCGCACGCGCGGCATCCATGTACCGGTTATGATCTCCGGCACGCTCTCCGACGCTTCGGGACGCACCCTCTCGGGACAGACCGTCGAGGCGTTCTATGCATCGGTGGCCCCTGCGCAACCGCTCGCGGTCGGACTCAACTGCGCCTACGGCGCCAAGCAGCTGCTTCCCTATCTGGAACGGCTCTCCGTCGTGGCCGAGACACGCATCTCGACCCACCCCAACGCCGGCCTTCCGAACATCATGGGCGGCTACGACGAGACGCCGGCGATGTTCGCCGCCGACTGCGCCGAATACATGCGGCGCGGACTGGTCAACATCGTCGGCGGCTGCTGCGGTACCACGCCCGAACATATCTTCGAACTCTCGAAAATCGTGGCCGGCTATGCGCCGCGTCCGCTGCCCGAACGGCGTCACACGTCCGTGTTGAGCGGACTCGAACCGCTGCGTATCGTCCCCGAGGCTAATTTCGTCAATATCGGCGAGCGCACCAATGTGGCCGGCTCGGCACGCTTCGCGCGGCTCGTGCGTGAAGGCAACTACGACGAAGCGCTCACCGTCGCCCGCGCACAGGTCGACGCCGGCGCGCAGATCGTCGACGTCTGCATGGACGACGGCCTGATCGACGGGCCGCAGGCCATGCGGCACTTCCTGAACCTGATGGCTTCGGAGCCGGAAATCGCCCGTGTGCCGGTGATGATCGACTCGTCGAAGTGGGAGGTGCTCGAAGCCGGTCTGCAAGTCGTACAGGGCAAAAGCGTCGTCAACTCCATCTCGCTCAAGGAGGGCGAAACACTCTTTCTGGAGCGCGCCGCCGCCATCCGCCGTTACGGAGCGGCGGCCGTAGTGATGCTCTTCGACGAACGGGGGCAGGCCGACTCCTGCGCCCGCAAAATCGAGGTGGCCGAACGCGCCTACCGGCTGCTTACCGAAGCGGGTTTTCCGGCCGAAGACATTATCTTCGACCCCAACGTACTGGCCGTCGCCACCGGCATCGAGGAACACGACCGTTATGCGCTCGACTTCATCGAAGCCACGCGCTGGATCAAGGAACACCTGCCCCACGCCAAGGTGTCGGGCGGCGTCTCGAACCTCTCGTTCGCCTTTCGCGGCAACAACGCCGTGCGCGAAGCCATGCACTCGGTCTTTCTCTACCACGCCATTGCGGCAGGGATGGATATGGGCATCGTCAATCCGCAGTTGTTGCAGGTTTACAGCGACATCGAGCCTGCGCTGCTCGAACGGGTCGAGGACGTGGTCCTCTGCCGCCGCACGGACGCTGCCGAGCGGCTCATCGAATACGCCCAGCAGCTCCGCACCGACACCGCAGCCGAAGGCCCCGTGCACGAGGAGGCGTGGCGCACCCGTCCGCTCGACGAACGCATCGAATACGCCCTGCTGAAAGGGGTGACCGACCATATCGAAGCCGATACGCTCGAAGCCTACCGCGAAATCGGCGACCCGATGCAGGTGATCGACCGCCTGCTGATGCGCGCCATGGCGCGCGTGGGCGAGCTTTTCGGCGAGGGCAAAATGTTCCTGCCGCAGGTCGTCAAGTCCGCCCGCGTGATGAAACGCGCCGTCGGAGTACTGACCCCCTATATCGAACAGAACGCCGCCGGCAGAAAGTCGGCGGGCAAAGTAGTCGTGGCTACCGTCAAGGGCGACGTCCACGACATCGGCAAGAACATCGTGGCGGTGGTGATGGCCTGCAACGGCTACGAGATCCGCGATCTGGGGGTGATGGTCGAGGCGCAGCACATCGTCGACGAAGCGGCTGCATGGGGTGCCGACGCCATCTGCCTGAGCGGCCTGATCACGCCGTCGCTCGACGAGATGATCCACGTCGTCGAGGAGGCCGAACGGCGTTCGCTGCACATTCCCTTCATTATCGGCGGCGCCACCACCTCCGACCTGCACACGGCCGTGAAGATCGCGCCTTGCACGGCGGCGGCGGTCATCCACTCGCACGATGCGAGCGAGAACAACCGCATTCTCGCAGCGCTGCTCGGCCCCGACCGCAAGGGCTACATCACCGAAGTGCAGGCCCGCCAGCAGCAGCTGCGCGACGACTACCTGCGCAGCGAGCGGATGCACAACATCATCCCCATCGTCGAGGCGCGCCGCAACCGGCGGCCGCGTCCCGCCTCCGAGATCGTACCTGCGGCTCACACGGGACGGCTCGTCTTCCCCGACTTCGACATCGCCGACGTCGAGCCGTTCATCGACTGGAACTTCTTCTTCCCCGCATGGGGACTCAAGGGGCGTTACCCCGCCCTTTTCGACCATCCGCAGCGGGGCGCCGAGGCACGCAAGCTCTTCGACGACGCGCAGGCGCTGCTGCGCCGCATCGCCGACGAGCGGCTTCTGACCTTGCAGGGCGTCGTGGGAATCTTCCCCGCCGTCAGCCGCAAGGATGACATTCTCCTCACCGACCCCAAAGGCCGCCGGCATACACTGGCCATGCTGCGCAACCAGACGCGCGGCGCCGAGAACCTCTCTCTGGCGGATTTCATCGCCGACGAGCGCGACGGCACGACCGACTACATCGGCGCCTTCGCCCTTACGGCCGGCATCGGCCTGCAGGAGCTTTGCGAGAAGTTCCGCTCGGAGGGCGACGACTATTCGGCCATCATGGCCAAATTGCTCGCCGACCGTCTGACCGAAGCCTTCGCCGAAACGGTACACAGCTTTGTGCGGCGGCAGATGTGGGGCTACGAAACCGGACCGGAGCTTACCCCGCAGCAGGTCATCGCGGGCGAATATCGCGGCCGCCGCATGGCCTTCGGCTACCCCGCCTCGCCCGACCACTCGCTCAAACGCGAGGTGTTCGACCTGCTCTCGGTCGCGCAGACGACCCGTATGCAACTGACGGAGAACTGGATGATCTCACCCGGCGAAGCGCTCTGCGGACTTCTCTTCTCCGACGCCCGTTATTTCTCGATCGGCCAGATCGACACCAAACAGCTGCGCGACTATGCGAAGCGGCGGGGACTGGCGGTCGAAACCGTTAAAAAACTCATTCCGAACAACGTCTGAACATGAACGTACTGAATATTATCCGCGAAGCCTCCGCACAGGACGCAACCCGCTTCTCGTTCGAGCTGCTGCCGCCGCTCAAGGGCGACGGCACGCGCAGCGTCTTCACCACGGTCGAAGCGCTCCGCGAATTCGATCCCGCCTTCATCAACATCACCTTCCACCGCGAGAGCATCAAGGAGACTCTCACCTCGGACGGCCACGTCGAGTGGCACCGCGTGCGGCGGCGCCCGGGCACGGTGGGCATCTCGGCCGCCATCCGCGACCGCTTCGGCATCGAGGTGGTACCGCACCTGATCTGCGGCGGTCTGTCGCGCTACGACATCGAAGACGCGCTGATCGATATGGACTTTCTGGGGCTGCACAACGTGCTGGCACTGCGCGGCGACTGCGGTCCCAACGAACGCCATTTCATGCCCCACCCGCAGGGACATTCCCACGCCATCGACCTCGTACGGCAGATCGCGGCGATGAACCGCGGCGAGTTCGTCGACGGCGAGGTGGAAGAGTGTCACCACTCGAAATTCTCGATCGGCGTGGCGGGGTATCCCGAAAAACACGTCGACGCCCTCGACGCCGAAAACGACCTGCGCCACCTCAAGGCCAAAGTCGATGCCGGCGCCGACTACATCATGACCCAGATCTGCTACGACGCCGATCGGATCATCGCCTTCATCGACCGCTGCCGCGAAGCGGGGATCACGGTGCCGATCATCCCGGGCGTAAAACCCCTCTCGACGCTGCGGCAGCTGACGCTGCTCCCCGAGACTTTCGCCATCGAACTGCCCGAAGCGCTGCACCGTGAGGTCGAGGCGCACGCCGACAGCCCCGAGGCGATCCGCCGCATCGGCGTGGAGTGGGCCGTCGACCAGTGCCGCCGGCTGAAGGCGGCCGGCGTCCCCGTGATCCATTTCTACACGATGGGACGCGCCGAGAACGTGCGGAAAATCGTTAAAGAGGTATTCTAAGATGGCCGAAGAGTTGGATATCATCGCTTTCCGCCGTGCGCTGCACTGCCGTCCCGAGCTCTCGTTCCACGAGACCGCGACGCACGACTACATCGTCCGCACGCTCGACGCGCTGGGCATCGCCCACCGCACCGTCGCCGGCACGGGGGTGCTGGCGCGCATCGAGGGCCGCGGCAATCGGCGGCGCGCCGTCGTCCTGCGCGCCGACATCGACGCGCTGCCGATCCATGAGCAGTGCGACGTGGCGTGGCGATCGCAGCACGACGGGGTGATGCACGCCTGCGGCCACGACCTTCACGCCGCCGTACTGATGGGCGTCCTTCAGCAGCTCAATCGTTTGCGCGATTTCGAAGGAACCCTCCTCGGGCTTTTCCAGCCGGGTGAAGAGTGCAACCCGGGCGGCGCTTCGCTGGTGCTCGCGCAGGAGCCTTTCGCCGATTACGACGTGCAAGCCGTCGTGGGCGAGCATGTCGAACCTTCGCTCGAAGTGGGCACGTTCGGTTTCCGCGCGGGCAAGTATATGGCTTCGAGCGACGAACTGCGTTTCACGGTACACGGCGCAGGGGGTCACGCCGCACTGCGCAATCAATTGCGCGACCCTGTGGCGGCCGCCGCCGAACTCGTCGGACGACTGCTCGCTCTGAACCTGCCGGAGCGCGTCCTCTCCATCGGACGGGTGGAGGCTAACGGTGCAACGAACGTCATCCCCGATGACGTTCGGATGGAAGGTACGCTGCGCACCTTCGACGAGACACTACGCAGTTCTACCTACGACGCCATCCGTGAAATCGCCGCCGCCGTCGACCGCGGGCACGGCACTCGGACCGCCGTCGATATCGGACGGGGCTACCCCTGCGTGGTGAACGACCCCGCGCTCACGGCCGTCGCCCGTCGTCTGGCCGCCGAGCGGTGGGAGGTCGTCGACCTGCCGCTGCGCACGACAGCCGAAGATTTCGGTTTCTATACCCACCGTTATCCCTCGCTTTTCTATCGGCTGGGGGTCGGCGCGGCGTCGGGAAAAACACATACATCGACCTTCGACCCCGACGAGAAGGCCATCACTACGGGCATCGCCTTTATGCAGGCGCTGGCCCTCAAACTGTTGAATGAAAAATGACACGAACGAAAAAACAAACCCATAACGGCAGCGAACGCGCCGCCCTGATTCTGGAGCTGTTCCGGCAGCTGCCCGACAACAAATTTTCGCTGCGCCACCTCGCTTCGGCGTCGGGCGACGCAAGCAAGGAGGGACGCCGCGAGACGATGCAGATCGTCGAGCAGCTGCTCGCAACGGGCGTCATCGAGAGCTGCTCGCGCGAAAAGTACCGTCTGAGTCCCGCGCAGCGTCCCCGCCTCGAAGGCGTCGTCGAGATGCTGGCTACCGGCTCGATGTTCGTGCGGGTGGAGGGGATGGAGCAGCAGATCTTCATCCACTCGCGCAACTCGCTCAACGCCCTCGACGGCGATCGCGTGCAGCTGGTCGTGACCCGCAAGGCACGGAGCAGCAACGCCCCCGAAGGCGAGATCACGGCCATCGTCGAACGCAGCCGCAAGCGCTACGTCGGTACGGCCGAAGTCAGCGAACACACGATTTTCGTGCGCATCGACTCGCGCAAGATGCCCGTCGACGTCTACCTCCACAAACGCGACGGCGCCGACGTGAAGAGCGGCGACAAGGTCGTGGTGCGCATCGTAGAGTGGGCGCCCGGCTCGAAGAGTCCCGTGGGTGAGCTGATCGACATCTTGGGCAAGGCGGGTGAGAACGATACCGAGATGCACGCCATTCTGGCCGAATACGACCTGCCCTACCGTTTCGAACCGGAGGTCGAGGCGGCGGCCGAAGCCATCCCGGGTGAAATCACCAAAAAGGACTTCGCCGAACGGCGCGATTTCCGTCAAACGACGACCTTCACTGTCGACCCTGCCGACGCCAAGGACTTCGACGATGCGCTGTCGGTACGTAAAGTCAGCGACGACGTCTGGGAGATAGGCGTCCATATCGCCGACGTAACCCATTACGTGCGCCCCGGCTCGGTGGTCGACACCGAAGCCGAAACGCGCGGCACGTCGGTCTATCTGGTCGACCGCACGGTGCCGATGCTGCCCGAACGGCTCAGCAACGAGCTTTGCTCGCTGCGGCCGCACGAGGAGAGCCTCTGTTTCTCGGCGGTCTTCACCCTCAACGAAAACCTCGAGATCCTCGACGAATGGTTCGGCCGCACGGTGATCCACTCCGACCGCCGCTTCGCCTACGAAGAGGCACAGCAGGTGATCGAGACCGGCACGGGCGACTACGCCGAGGAGATCCTCACGCTCAACCGGCTGGCGCAGGCCATGCGCCGCGAGCGGTTCCGCAACGGCGCGATCAGCTTCGACCGCGCCGAGGCCAAGTTCAAGCTCGACGAGAAGGGCAAACCGCTGGGCGTCTATTTCAAGGAGCAGAAAGAGGCCAATCAGATGATCGAGGAGTTCATGCTGCTGGCCAACCGCCGCGTGGCCGAGTTCTGCGGCAAGATGAAAGGCCGCAAGTCGGGCCGCACGATGGTCTACCGCGTCCACGACGAACCGAACATCGACAAATTGCAGAGCTTCCGGCAGTTCATCCTCCGCTTCGGACACATCTTCAAGGCTGCCGAAGGACGCCCCGTGGCCAAGGAGATGAACAAACTCTTCCAGAAGGTCAAGGGCCGTCCCGAGGAGAACGTCGTCACGACGTTGGCCGTGCGGTCGATGGCCAAAGCCTACTACACCACCGACAACATCGGCCACTACGGACTGGCCTTCCCCTACTACACCCACTTCACCTCGCCGATCCGCCGTTACCCTGACATGATGGTACACCGGCTGCTGGCCCACTATCTCGAAGGCGGCAAGGCGATCGACAAGGCGAAGTTCGAAGCGCTGTGCGAACACGCTTCGGAGCGCGAAGTGATCGCCGCCGAGGCCGAACGCGCCTCGATCAAGTATAAGATGGTCGAATTCATGCAGGCACGCTTGGGCGAGGAGTTCGCCGGCCATATTTCGGGCATCACCGAGTGGGGTATCTTCGTCGAGATCGACGAGAACCACATCGAAGGACTGGTGGCGATGCGTGATATGCACGACGACTTCTACGACTTCGATCCGGCGGAGTATACCATCACGGGCCGTTCGACGGGCCGCCGCTTCACGCTGGGCGACGCCGTGCGCATTCGTGTCAAGCGCGCCGATCTGCAGAAACGCCAGCTCGACTTCGATCTGGTGCTTCCCGATGCTCCGCAGCCGAACGCACCGCAGAGAGGGCGCAAAGGGCCGCAGGTAAAACGCCGCCGGTGATGGACGTCGGGATTCTCGACAAAGCCGTGCGGCGCGAGCCGCTCACGCACGACGAGGCCTACGCACTTTACGAGCGCACGCCCGTGCAGGAGCTGGCGGCGGCTGCCGACGCCGTGCGGCGTGCAACGGTCGCCGACCCACAGGTCGTGACGTGGCAGATCGACCGCAACGTCAACATCACCAACGTCTGCATCTCGGGCTGCAAGTTCTGTAATTTCCACTGCAAGCCGCACGACACGCAGCGGGCCTTCATCACCACGCGCGAGGAGTACCGCGAAAAGATTGCGCAAACGCTTGCGCTGGGCGGCGACCAGCTGCTGCTGCAGGGCGGACTGCATCCGCAGCTCGGTATCGGATTCTACGAAGAGCTGTTCCGCGACCTGAAACAGCTCTCCCCCCGCATCCGGCTCCACGCGCTCGGTGCACCCGAAGTAGCGCATATCGCCCGCGTGAGCGGCCTCACGACCCTCGAAACGCTGCGCCGCCTCGTAGCCGCCGGACTGGACTCGCTGCCGGGCGCCGGCGCCGAAATCCTCGATCCCGACGTGCGGCGTACGATCTCGCCCGCCAAACCGTCGGTCGGATCGTGGCTCGAAGTGATGCACGAAGCCCATACGCTGGGACTGGCCACCTCGGCCACGATGATGTACGGCCATATCGAGACGCCGCGCCAGCGTGTCGACCATCTGCTCACGATCCGCGACCTGCAGGCGCGTTGTCCCGAAGGGAAACCCGGTTTTCTGGCCTTCATCCCGTGGATTTTCCGTTCGACGGGCACGCGGCTCGAAGCGGAGGGAGTAGCGACCGATTTTTCACCGCTCGAATACATCCGCATCATCGCCGTCAGCCGGCTGCTGCTGAACAACATCCCCAACATACAGGCTTCGTGGCTCACCGTAGGCCGCCAGACGGCGCAGACGGCGCTCCACAGCGGCGCCAACGATATGGGATCGATCATGATCGAGGAACACGTCGTCTCGTCGGCCGGCGCCGACAACCGGTTCGACGCCGAAGGTATTCAGCAGGCGATCCGCGAAGCGGGCTTCACGCCGCGTCTGCGCAACCAGCTCTACGAACTGCGGCCGTGGCCGCTCAACGACTGAGCCTGTGGAGGGTTTCTTGGATACGATCACGCAGTTCTGCATCGACTGGGGCTATTGGGGACTCTTCCTCTCGGCCTTTGTGGCGGGAAGCATCGTCCCCTTCAGTTCGGAGGTGGTGATGGTAGTGCTCGTCCGCATGGGACTCGACCCCGCACTCTGTCTGCTGGCCGCTGCAACGGGCAATACCGCCGGCGGCATGACCTGTTACTGGATCGGCCATCTGGGCAAACGCGAATGGTTCAGTAAGTACTTAGGCATCAGCGAAAAACAGCTCGACCGCGCCGGACGGTTCCTCGCCGGAAAGGGGGCGTGGAGCGCTTTTTTTGCCTTCCTGCCCTACATCGGCGAGGCGATCGCCATTCTGCTGGGATTGATGCGCAGCAACGTCTGGATCACCACGCTGGCGATGTTTCTGGGCAAGGCGCTGCGCTACATTGCCATCCTCTATGCCGTGCAGGGTGCAGCATCCCTTGTGATGTAAGCCTCGGCGCGATTGTTGCACACCATCCAAAGCCTTATGAAACGAATCATCGCAGGGGGAATCGCCCTCATGGGAATCCTCCTCTCAGCAAATGCACAGGACATGAAACCGCTCACACCCGACGAGCGTCGGATCATCGTCGACAAAGGAACCGAAGCTCCCTTCACGGGAAAATACTACAAACACGACGCGCGCGGTCTCTACCGCTGCCGCCAATGCGGCGCACCCCTCTACCGTTCGCAAGACAAGTTCGACTCGGGGTGCGGCTGGCCCGCCTTCGACGACGAGATTCCGGGTGCCGTGCGCCGCACGCCCGACGCCGACGGCCGGCGCACCGAGATCACCTGCGCCCGCTGCGGCGCCCATCTGGGACACGTCTTCTCGGGCGAGCGTTTCACCGACAAGAATACGCGCCACTGCGTCAACTCGCTCTCGCTCGACTTCGTACCGGTGTCGGAAAGTTCCGACAAAACACCCGCCGAAGCGGCTGCGGCAACCGAAACAACGATCTTCGCCGGCGGCTGTTTCTGGGGCGTGGAGTACCTGATGGAGCAGCAGCCCGGAGTCCTTGCGGTCGAATCGGGCTACATCGGCGGCCGCACCGAACGCCCGACCTACAAGGAGGTGAGCAGCCACGCCACGGGACATGCCGAGGCGGTGCGCGTGAGCTTCGATCCGTCGAAAGTCTCCTACGAGACGCTCGCACGGCTCTTCTTCGAGATTCACGATCCCACGCAAATCGACCGGCAGGGACCGGACGTCGGGGATCAGTACCGCTCCGAAATCTTCTACACCTCACCCGAACAACGCGCCGTAGCCGAACGGCTCATCGCCCTGCTGCGGCAGAAAGGCTACCGCGTCGCCACGCGCGTAACGCCCGCCGGCGTCTTCTGGCCCGCCGAAGCCTATCATCAGGACTACTACCGCCGCAAAGGGACGCTTCCCTACTGCCACGCCTACACCCGCCGCTTCTGAAGCCGCCTCACTACTTCCAGAGAGTTTCTTCCGGTCGATGGCAGCATCACACCGTTAAAAAGAAACGATATGGAAAATTTGAACACCACTCCCCTGCCGCGCATCGGCGATAAGGCCCCGTCGTTCGAGGCCGTCACCACGCAAGGCCCGATCCGCTTCCCGGAAGATTACGCCGGACGCTGGATCATTCTCTTCAGCCACCCGTCGGATTTCACGCCGGTCTGCACCTCCGAGTTCATGACCTTCGCGGCGCGCAGCGCCGAATTCGAAGCGCTCAACTGCCAGCTCGTCGGCCTCTCGGTCGACGGATTGTACAGCCACATCGCATGGCTGCGCACCATCCACGACAAGATCGTCTACCGCGGAATGCAGCACGTCGAGGTGCGATTCCCGCTGATTGCCGACCTCCAGATGAAGGTCGCCAACCTCTACGGCATGATCCAGCCGGGCGAAAGCTCCACGTCGGCCGTCCGTGCCGTCTTCTTCATCGATCCCGATGCGACGATTCGCGCCGTGATCTATTATCCGCTGGCGCTGGGCCGCAACTTCGACGAGATCAAGCGCGTGCTCGTCGGCCTTCAGGCCATCGACCGCTACAACGTCGCCCTGCCCGCCGACTGGCACCCGGGCGACGAAGCGATCGTCCCCACCGCCTCGTCGTCGGCCGCTGCCGAGGAGCGCATGACACGCCCCGCCGAAGGGACGCAATGTTACGATTGGTTCTTCTGCACACGCCCGCTACCGCAGGAAGAGAGCGAAGAGGTTCCCGTACAATAACCGTAAAAGACTGCAATCATGGCAACCACACATCTGACCAAAGCCGAATTTTCGGAAAAAATCGCCAATCTCGACTCCGCCATCACCGAATGGCACTATCTGGGCTCGCGTCCTGCCGTCGTGGATTTCTACGCGACATGGTGCGGACCCTGCCGCACGCTCGGACCGATCCTCGAAGAACTCTCGGAGGAGTATGCCGGTGAGGTCGATATCTACAAGGTCGACATCGACCGCGAACAGGAGCTGGCCGCAGCCTTCGGCGTGCGTTCCGTTCCCACGCTGCTCTTCATTCCCGCCAGCGGAATGCCGCAGATGGCTACCGGAGCGCTCCCGAAGCAGACGCTGCGCGAAGCTATCGGAGAGCTGCTGCTGAAACTCCCCGCCGCCGAAGCCTGATCCCGCATACGTAGAAGCCGGACGTCATCTCGATGACGTCCGGCTTCTGTTTTGCTGCGAACCTCCGCTTAGAAAGTCACGCGCAGTCCCAGCTGCATGTGCCAGCGCGAAAGGACGTCGCTCGTAGAGAGCTCCTGACCCGAGAAGACATAACCCTTGGGCGTATAGTTGCCGTCGGCAGTCTCCTGCATTCCCGTAATACCCAGAATCTGAAGATTGTAGGTACCCGGATAGTAACGGCCCCAGCTGCGGTTCAACAGGTTGCCCACATTCATAATGTCGATCGAGAACTGCACCTTGGCGTTGTTCTTCTTGCAGTAGATAACGTTCTCGGAGATATGGAAATCGAAATGATGCTCGAAGGGAGCCTGCGCGCCGCACCGCTCGGCAAACTCGCCGCGATGCTCCTTCGCGTACTTGTCGCTCTCGACCCACTGCTTGAACATCGACTTGTTCTGGGCGGCGGTACGCGTCGTCACCGTCGTCTTTTCACCCGTCACGGGATCGGTCTTCGTGACCTGCGTATCGACCCAGTTCATCTTGTCGATCTCGCCGTCGGTGGGGATATACATCATCGAGTTGCCGCGCCATCCGTCGCCGTTGTAATCGGCGCTCTCGTTCAGCGTCAGACTGTACCGCTGCCCCGAATATCCCCGATAGACCAGCCCCACGACCGTCTGCAAACGGCCGTCGGCATAGGGACGCGAGGTGTACGACAGCGAAGCGTTGAGGCGGTGCGGAATATCGAACATCGAGAACGACAACTCGTTGGGATCGTTCGTATTGCGGGCGTAGTTATACTTCCAGTTGGAATAGGCCACCGACGACCCGCCGTCGTTGACCGAGTAGGAATGTCCGAAACTGTACGACACCATCAGATCCATGCCGATGTTGAAATGTTTCTGAACCATCGCGCTCAGGTTGTAAGTATATCCCTTGTTCGTATTGCGCAGATTGACGATCGACGCGAATTCGCCGATATTCGTCGTATAGTAGGTACAACTGTTGTCGGGATTGGCCGCTTCCTGCGAAATGGCATAGACCTTCTTCCCCTCGTCCTTGGCGGCGAGATTCTCGAAATAGACGTTGTTCATCGTCTTGGAGTAGATGCCCTCGACGGTGAATTTCCAGCCGCTTTCGAGCGACAGTTCATAGGCGAGATTGGCGCGGAACACCTGCGGATACTTGAAATTCTTGGCGGCGATGGCGATGTCGGGATTGGCACCGTCTCCCACCTTCACGGGATCCTTTGCAAGGGGAGGAAGCGTATGACCGTATTTCGTTTCGGCCGTCACGGTCTTCAGCTCGACACCCGTGTTGTTATAGATGTTCGAAATCCAGACGAACGGCACGCGGCCGGTGAAGAGACCCGCGCCGCCGCGCAGCAGATTGCGGTGGTTCTCGTCCATATACCAGCGGAAGCCCATACGGGGCGACCAAAGTACCTTGGTCGAGGGGGTGCGGCCCACATTGTTGCGCCCGCCCTCGGCGAATGCGCTCGAATTGAATTTGTCGTTGGCCATCGGATCGGAGAAGAGCACCGGAATATCGATGCGCAGACCGTAGCCCAGCGTAAAGCGGCGGCTGGGTTTCCACTCGTCCTGCGCATAGAATCCGAACTGCGCGGCGTTGAGCGTGGCAGCCCAGATCGGATTGCCCGTCAGCGCCTCGTCGGCATACTTATACTGGTACTTATACGCATTGTCCGTAACGAAATCGTTGATCGAATTGTAGTAGTACGAACCGTTGACCGCCTGCATGAAGAGGTTGTTCATATGGTAGATTTCGTTGTGCGTACCGAACGTGAAGGTATGCGTACCCTTGTACCACGAGAGGTTGTCAGTGATGATGTAGACATCCTGATCGAGTTTGTTGGCGCCCGACGAATACTCGGTGCCGATATAGATCTTCTTGCCGTCGAATCCGTTCATGTTGTCGATCTGCACCGTCGGGCCCTGATAGGCGACTTCACGGTTGTCGCGCACGAGCGTGGCACCCACACGCAGCTCGTTCGACAGATTGTCCGTGAGACGGGAGTTCAGCTCGACGACCACCGAATGCGTCCGGTCCGTAATCCGGTAGGCGCTGTTCTTGAAATAATAGGTGTTGGCGCCCGAACCGTAGACATCCTGATAGGCGTCCTTCAGCTGATAACGGACGGCCAGCTTGTTGTTGCGGTTGATGTTCCAATCCACACGGGCCATGACATCCACCGACTGCTTGCCCGAATCGCCGTGGCCGTAGGAATCGCGGATTCCGGTCGCCGCCTCGTAGCGGTCGGCGATCTCTTTGGCCTGATCCTCGCTCAGATACCCCGACGTGTATCCGGGGAAGTAGCTCGAAGGATACTTCTCCTTGTAGAACTCTCCGCTGACGAAGAAGAAGAGCTTGTCCTTGAGAATCGGTCCGCCGAGCGTCACGCCATAGGTCTGCGTCGACTGTTTCTCGAGCTTCGAACGGCGCACGGCCTTGACCGAGCCGTCGCTCTGGACCTTGTAAACGTAATCGTGGTCGCCGTTGCCGGCGGTGGTGCCGAAGAAATCCTGATTGTTATAGTAGGTGTAGGCCGAGCCTTTGAAGGCGTTGGTACCCGACTTGGTGATGGCGTTGATGCCGCCGCCCGTGAACCCGCTCTGACGGACGTCGAAAGGAGCCACGACGACCTGAATCTCCTCGATGGCATCCAGCGACACGGCATTTGTACCCGTCTGACCGCCGTTCGTACCCGTCGGCGAGAGTCCGAAGACATCGTTCGACACGGCGCCGTCGATCTGGAATGAGTTGTAGCGGTTGTTGGCGCCGGCAAACGACATACCTCCCTGTTTGTTGACGCTGGCTTGCGGAGTCATCTTCACGATGTCGTAGATACTGCGGTTGATCGTCGGCGTCGTCGCGATCGCCTGCGCCGTGAAGTTGGTGGCAGCGCCTGTCTTGCTCGCATCGAAGCGGTTCGCCCCCGTACTGACGATGATGATGGCATCGAGTTCGGTCGACTCCTTCAATTGTACGTCCAGCGTGTAGGTCGTACCCAGCGACAGCATGATGTCGGTGTATTCGACCGCAGCGTATCCCACGTAGGATATCTTCACCGTATAAGGACCGCCCGTACGCATACCCTGAATGGCAAAACGGCCGTCGATATTCGACACCGCGCCATATTGCGTACCCGAAGGCACGTGCACGGCGATCACCGTAGCACCCACAAGCGGCTGGTTCTGCTCATCGGTGACCATACCGTCCATCGAGGCCGTCGTCACCTGAGCCGACACGGAACAAACCGCGAAAAGCGATAAAAACAAAAAGGCAAGTTTCTTCATAAAAAATAGGGTTAAATTATAATGGAGATACGTATTTCACTTCGTTCAGCCCGTACCCGCTCCGCACAAAAGAATCGTATGCGGCCATTTACTATGCATTCGGGTTCTACACAACCGTTGGAATCCGCAGCAAAGATAGCATTTTCCTTCAAATTAAAAACGTTTACGCATATATTTATAAAATAGAGCCAACAGACTTCCGCCCAAACAGAACGGACGGTTTCACGTTGTGAAACCGTCCGTTTTTTCAAAAGGGACCGTCCGTTAGAAATAACGACCGCTCAGATCCTTCATATTCGACATCTCCTGAAGAGCGGGCAGAACGCGCTGCTGCATCATTCCCTCGGCCATCGCCTCGGCGCGCACCTTCTCGTCCTCGGCCGTCTGCTGCTTCTCGGCCGGATCGATCGCCGTCACCTCGAAGAGATAAACGCCCGAAAGGCCCTTGATCGGAGCCGGAACCTTGCCCTGCTCCGTCGTCTCGGCAATCGCTCCCACGAGCGCCGGCTCGACACCCACACCGTCGATATAGAATGATCCGAAAGTCACGTCCTTGAAATCGGCCACCTCGCTGCCGAAGCTCTCGGCGGCGCCGTCGAGCGACGCATCCGACAGATTCTTCACGATATAGTCGTATTTCTTATCGCGCAGCAGGCGGTTCTGAATCTGCGGAGCAGCCTTCTTCACCGATGTATACGAATCGTTGTCGATCTCGGTGAGCAGCGCCACGACGTAATCTTTGCCGACCTTGAAAATCTCCGAGAGGTCGCCCTTGTCCGCACCGTACGCCCAGCGGGCCACCTCGCGCGAACCTTCCAGACCGCGAACCGAACGGTCGCCCATGTTGAGCGTCGCCACACGCGGCGTGGCAGCGGCTTTCGAAGCCGCCTCGTTGAAAGCGGCGGCGGAACCCTTGGCGTTTACGGCGAACGTGCTGGCTTGATTGTGAACGTCGCGCAGCGTAGCGGCCGAAGCCTCTACGGGATAGCTGACCGTTGCGACCTTATAATGCTTCGAAGGTTTGTCAGCGCGGTATACATTGACGAGCTGAATGGCATCGCCGCTGATCACCTTCACCACGTCGCCTTTCTTGGCGTCCGAAAGCGCTTCCGCCAGCACGGTATTGAAGGCCGAGAAGGGATAAACGCCCACCTCGCCGCCCGCAGCGGCCAGCTCCTCGTTGGCCGAATACTGCCGCGACAGATCGGCGAAATTCGCACTCGTAGCCACCGTCTTGAGGCTGTCGGCCAGCTTCTCGGCAGTATACGGGAGTACGATCATCTTCAGACCGAGCGTATCGGGAGCCATGCGGCTCTCCACGACGCGGGCCATCGTCCAGACGTTGTTCTTCAACTCGGGACCGAACATCTTGCCGGCGGCGAGTGCCTCGGCCTGTTCGCCCAGCTGGGCCGCCGTCACGTAACGGTCGGCGATCTCGCCGTGGCGATCCTGACGCACGAAGAGCTTCACATCCTCTGCTGCATCGAACTGCTCGCCGACACCGCGCACCTCCTTTTCGAGGTTCAGCATATCGTCGTCCGTAGCATTCACCTCGAAAACCACATACGACAGCGTACGCGACGGCGACTGCTTGAACATCTCCTTATGCGTATTGTAGAACGACTTGATCTCGCCCGACGAAACGCTCACCAGCGAATCGGGTACCGACGCATACCGTTTTGCAACGTACTTTCCGCCGAAGACCTTGTTGGCCGCAGCGACGCCGTTCTCGATCTCGAGCTTGTTGACGTATGCGCCTTTGCCGATCAGGGCGGCATACTTCTGCACGGCACGCTCCAGCTTGGCCTGATCGTTCAGATCGTTCCACGCCTGCTGTGCGCGGGCGTCGGTAGCGGCCTGCGACAGGAACTGCGATACGGCGGCAGCGTTGTAGGCACCCGTGCGGGGATCGCCGAAAGCCGAATAGAAGGCTTGCGAAGGAATCTTGCCGCTGACCATGTCCAGACGCTCCTGCTCGGGAACCTCGATGCCCATCTGCTCGAAACCCGGGGCGAGTACGTGATCGGCGAAAAGCGCCTGCCACGTCGCTGCGGCCAGCTGATCGGACTCTTGGTCGGTCGAAGCCTCCATCCCGCCGTTGCGGCTCTTGATGGCGTCGTACTGATTCATGTACTCGGAATAGCGAATCTTATCGCCGTCGATCACACCGACCTTCGGATCATTGTCCGAGAAGCCCATATCGGTCTTCAGCGAAAGGATGAATGCCAAGAGGGCGAGGGCGATAATCACCGACAAAACCGCACCGAACTTGGTCCGTAAAGTGTTCAAACTTGCCATAAAACTGTATTTATTTTTTATTTAGTTTGCTTTTTGCAGTCGTTTTCTCGCCTCGGCATACCTCGAACGAGTTCGGCTCTGCACTCGGCTTAACGAAAACGGTCTTTTTCGGGCCTCCAAAGATAGTAAATTATTCGTAATTAACCCTCCGATCGGACGAAAAAAACTTACAATCGCTTCACCCGCGCCAACTCGATGCGCGAGCGTGTGGTGCGCAGCACGCGGATTTCCAGACCGCCGACCGTAAGCACCTGACCCGGAGAGGGTATGCCGTCCAAATGCGAGATGATATAACCCGCCAGCGTGTCGTATTCGCGGCTCTCCTCGATGGCGAGGCCGTAGCGTTCGTTGAGATATTTCACCTCGAGCCGGCACGAAAAGACGTATTCGTTCTCACTCACCTGCTTTTCGATCATATCCTGCTCGTCGTGCTCGTCTTCGATCTCGCCGAAAATCTGCTCCAGCACATCTTCGAGCGAAATGATTCCCGCCGTACCGCCGAACTCGTCGATCACCACGGCGATGTAGGAACGGTGCTTGATGAAGTGCTCCAGCAACGCCTGCAAGGGCATGGTCTCCGGCACGAAATAGGCCTTCATCAGCACCGTCCGCAGATCGGCCGGCTGCCGGAACAGGCTCTTGGAATTGACGTAGCCTACGATATTGTCGATACTGCCCTCCCAGACGAAAATGCGCGAATATTTGCTCTCGACGAAACGGCGCGTCAGCTCCTCGACGCTCGTCGACAGCTCGACAGCCTCGACATCGATGCGCGGCACCATGCAGTCGCGCACGCGCAGATCGGCGAAATCCAGCGCATTCTGAAAGAGCTTGATTTCGTTTTCCTCGTCGTGCTGCACCTCCGTCGATCCTTCGATCAGACTCTCGAGATCGGTGCGGTTGAAATCGGCCGCCGGCGCCTGCTGCTTCATCCGGCAGCCGAACAGACGCAGGATGAGATACGAAACGCCGGTAGTCAGCCAGACGATCGGATAGAGCAGAATATAAAAGAGATAGAGCAGCGGTGCGAAGTTCCGGTAATAGAAGTTGGGATTCCCCTTGACGATCGACTTGGGCAGATACTCCGCCACGAAGATGATGACGACCGTCGAAATGAACGTCTCGGCCAGCACCGACCCGCCCTGCGCCACCGAATGCCATCCGGCGGCGTAAGCCAGCGCGCGCAGCAGCGACGACATATAGAGCGAATAGACGACCAACGCGATGTTATTGCCCACCAGAATCGACGTGATGTACTGCCCCGGATGCCGCTCGAAAATACGCGCGACGAAATCGAGCAGCCCGCTCTGCTTGCGGTCGATCTCCAGCTTGAGGCGGTTCTTGCTCACGAAGGCGATCTCCATCCCCGAAAAGAAGGCAGAGAGGAGCAGCATCGTAAGGATCAGGATGATGGATACGGTCATGGCGTCGCTGTGCGTTGGGGTTCGGCCGACGGCATCGCTCCGGCCGTCGCAGATTTCAGGCTGTCGGCAGACGGGGTTTCTCCCGTCGTCGCAGATTTCGCACCGGCAGCCGCCGGTTTCTCTCCGGCATCGGCCGGTTTATTGTCGGTCTCGGCCGGTTCGTCCTCCTCCTGACTCACGTCTACGTCCATCTTTCCCGTGAAGCGGCGGAAACGCCACTCCTTGAAAGCCTCGTCCGACTCGAAGCCCTCGCCCTGAAAGACGTTGCCGCCTTCGTTCTGGACGATCTTCGTATCGACGTTCGAATAGATGCGCTGCGTCTTGGCGTTCCAGAGAAGCTGCTGGGTGTAGAGCGTCTTGCCGTCGGACTTGACCACCACCACGTCGCCCTTGGCCTCCCACAGCTTCCGGTTCTCGTAATAGATCGCGTAATTGGCCGTCAGTACGGCGTCGACCGTCGTCAGCGAGTCGTCCTGATAGGTGGTGATCTCGACCCCCTTACGGAATTCGCGGTAAGGTTCCTTCGCCAAGGTGTACCCTTCGAGCAGCGGAGCCTTGAAGAAATAGGAACGGCGTCCGTTCTCGGACATGATGACCGAAAGCCGTTCGCTGTACTCGGTCATCAGCGCCTCGTCGTTGCCGCCCGCCGCCGGCGCAGCGTTGTCGCACGAGAATAGCAAGATAGCACTCCCCGCAAGGAGGAGTGCTACCAGCACATATCGTCCGATCAGACGGCCCATCTTTACAGCGGTCTAATTAGCGGATGCAGCGAACCGTCGTGGCAATGCCGTTCACGAGATAGCGCTGACCGGCCTGCACCTCGTTGAAGAAGCACTCCTCCTTGGAGGGCCATGCGCTGCGGAAGGCAGCCATCATCTTGGTCGCGTTCTCCTTCAGCTCGGGATCTTCGAGCAGCTGAGCGGCTTTCTCCATCGTGTCGTACGCCACCCAGTACATCGCCTGCGACGAGAAGCTGGAATTCGAAGCCTGCGTAGCGTAGCACTGCGCCAGTACGAAGTAGGTCATCCCGTCCTCGGGATTCAGCGCCTGCGCCTCGAGTGCGGCCTTGCGGGCCTCGGCAAAGTTCTTCACGGCGAGCTGCACCACACCGATACGGACGAGCAGTTTCTCCTTCTCGACATCGTCGGTCTCGACGGCCAGCGCCTCGGTGAGGTACTTGATGGCCTTGTCGAACTGCTGCTTGTTCTGGAATGCCTGTGCAAGGAACAGCGCGGTCTCGGCCGACGGTTTTACTTCGTAATATTTCTCGGCGGTGGCCAGATAGAACTCGCTGTCGCACTTGGCGCGCGTCATCAGGTCGACGGCCTGCGCCAGCACGGCGGGATCGTTGTTGCTGGCGGGAATCTTCTCCTTGAACATCGTCTCCAGATTCTCGCACGAAGCCACGCCCGACAGGCCGAAGCACTTGTCGAACTGATCCTTATACTCGGCAGCCTCCCCCGTAGCACCGTCGAAGAGGGGCGACAGGCGGTCGTACTCGGCGATAATCTCTTCGGGCGAACCTTCGCCGTCCTCCTTATAGTAGTCGGTGAGCTGCTTGAAATAGATCGCTACCAGCGCCGGATCGGACTCTGCGGCGATCGCCTCGCGGAACAACTCCAGCACCTGCTCGTGATCGAGCGGATTGTAGGTCAGGAAATCGCGGGCCTTACGGTCGAGAATATAGGCTTTGCCGCGGGTCGGGTGGTCGCCGAAATTCTCGATACGCAGATCGTAAAGCAGCATCAGCGAGTCGATGTAGGTCTTCTTCTCGGCGACGCTCTTTGCACGGGCGATCTTGTTTTTCATCACCGTCGCACCCTTTGCATAGATGGTCTCCGACGCCTTGGGGCACTTATCCAACAGCTGCTTGAGATACCCCGAAGCAACTTGGAAATTCTGATTGCCGACGGCTTCGCCGAAGAAGTTCAACAGATAAATGTTGTCTTTCCGTTCCTCGGGCGTTACGCCGTACTTGCCGTACTTCGCATCGTCGCTGAAATCTTGGGCCATCGCCGCTACTGAGGCGAAAGCCAACGCTACCGAGAGCAAAATCTTCACGCTTTTCATCTTAACTATTCTCTCCTTATTTTAAATTTTATCAAGTATTAATCGTATTTGTAACGCACGAACCATGAATCTTCACCGAAGAGCGTCAGGCCGATCGAGAATTTCACATAGCGCTGCCGCACCAGCCCGATCTGCCGGTTGTCGACCCGTATCGGCGTATTGTCGCCGCGCTGGCCGAACTCCACGCCGAAATCGATGCTCGACCGGCCCAGAAACCGCACCGGCATACCGAATCCCGCCGTTACGGCATACTGCGGCAATGTCTTTCCCTCGAAGGACTGGTAATAGGTCCCGTAACGGAATCCCACACGGTAAGACCAACGATTCAGGTAATTGCGGATATCCATCCGGTTGGGCGTATACTCGAAGCCCACCTTGACGGTACTCGTATTCTTGTAGGCGACATTGACCGCTCCGGGAACGGACTTCGGCGTCTCGTTGTTCTCCCAGTTCTGATAGATGTAGTCGAGTCCCGCCGAAATCTTGGGGTTCTGATAGTAAAGTCCCACGCCCACCTGAATAGGCAATTTGAGTGCCATGCGCGTCGTGTCGCCCCGCACCACGGTACCGTAAATATCGCCGTTGATGATCGATTGGTTCACCGACGGACGGAGGTTGCCGCCCATGTCGTAGGTCGCGCCCAGCGTCAGCACCTGCCGTTCGCTCTGGATCAGGTCGGCTTGCAGACCCAGCTGCATCTTCACGCGGGAGATCTCGTACGAGTCGGTTCCCGTGGTCGTATTGACCGATCCGCCGTTGATAATGTTGTTCGTGACCGCCGTCTGATAGGTACGCTCGATGTCACCCCAATAATACTGGGCGGCGATGCCGATCGAGATGCGTTTGGCCACCTCCCAGCCGACGCCCAGCTTCACCTCCGTCAGGTCGCCCTCACCGGCGTAAAGGTACTGCACGCGGCCGATATTGCCCCACACGTCATCGCTCTGGTCATCGGCCGAAACACGGTAGCCGACGCTACTGTAAGGTGTCAGGCTGAACCCCAGACCGAGCCGCTTGGCCAACGGCAACTGAAAGGCGATGTCATGGAAATTGAACGTATTGTAGCTCGTGCGCGACGTGGTCTGCGCCCCGTCGGCATATTTCTGCTGCCGGTTGTAAAAGTTGACGCCCTCCACACCGAAGTCGAAGAGAAAACCCTGACGCGGCGTCATGCTGTAAGCCGCCGGATTGAGCGGATTGACCATCATCGTGCTGCGCATTCCCAGACCGACGCCTCCCATCGAGCGCTGCGCCACGACGCCGGGCGTCTGCAATTCGCCGATACCGTACATCGAATAGGGAGAAAAGGCATTGATACTGCTTGTCTGAGCCATCGCCGAAGCCGGCACGACCAGCAGCGCAGCAGCAGCCAGTCTACACATTAATCTCTTCACTATCATTCGTTTTAGCATTCGGCGTTAAACTCCAAAATCCGATTCAGACCCAAGAAGACGAGTTCACAGTCTGCAAATATCGCATTTTTAATTCTTTTCGCAAAGTTTTTTGCAGCGCCGCCGGTAAAAATTATGCAAATTTCCGCATTCTCCCGACAAAAGCGGGCGATGTATCCCTCGATTTCGAAGGCGATGCCGTTCATCACGCCCTGCTCGATGCAGGAGACCGTCGTCGTTCCGTAGAGACGCTCTTCGTCGGTCTCGCTGCACAACGGAAGCCGGGCCGTATAGCGGTGCAGGGCCTGAAAACGCATCCGCATTCCGGGCGAAATCACACCGCCGCGGTAGGTACCGTCGCCCGACACGCAATCGATGGTGATGGCCGTTCCGAAATCGACGACGAGCGCGTCGCGCCCCTCGGCGACGAGCGTCGCCCCCACGGCCGCCGCCAGACGGTCGGCGCCGAGCGTCTCGGGCGTTTCGTAGCCGTTACGGATCGGCACGGGCGTCGCCGGCGTAAACTCCAAACACTTCACCGCCCGCACCCGCAGCATCCGCGCCAGCGGTGCGGTGCGGCCTCCCGTCGAGGCGACGATAGCGCGGTCGATGGCCGGCCAGCGTGCCAGCAAGCCGTCGAGCAATTTGGTGTCGCACTCCTCGGCGAGCAGTTTCTCGACGATTTCACCACGGTCGAAAACCGCCATTTTTATCAGCGTATTGCCGATGTCGATCGTCAGGTTCACACGCTTTGTCTTTTTATAACGATTTCAGTATTTCCCATGCCCCTGCGATGTCGGTTACCCCTCTAACGGTCATCGCAAGACGGTTATTGTGCTGCTTGAGCACAAATTTATCGGGCCGCTGCGTCACGCGGCGCAGCAGTTCCGAGAAGACTTCGCTCTTGTAAAAGGGCGACGACGCGTCGCCCACGAAATGGACGATCATCAGCCCGTTCTTGACCTTCACGCGCTCCATGCCCAGACGCACCGCCTCCCAGCGCAGACGCACCACATCGAGCAGCTCTTTGGCCGCCGCAGGCAGCGCCCCGAAACGGTCCGTCAGGCGCTGTTCGAACCGTTGCAGCTCCTCTTCGCTGCGCAGGCCGTCCAATTCACGGTAAAGCCGCAGCTTCTCGGCCGTCTGGCTCACGTAGCTGTCGGGCAGTTCGGCTTCGACCTCGACCTCGATGGCCGCATCCTCGACATAGCGCAGCTGCGCGACGACCTCCTGTTCGCGGTCGCTCAGACCCGCCACGTCCAGCCCTTCGGCCCGCAGCTCGGCCACTGCCTCGCGCATGATCTTCTGGTAGGTCTCGAATCCGATGTCGGCGACGAATCCGCTCTGCTCGGCCCCCAGAAGATTGCCCGCGCCGCGGATGTCGAGGTCCTGCATGGCAATATTGAATCCCGACCCCAGATCGGAGAACTCCTCGATGGCGCGCAGACGTCGCCGCGCATCGCTGCCGAGCAGTTCGTCGGGCGGCGAGAGCAGGTAGCAGTAGGCCTTCCGGTCCGACCGCCCCACACGGCCGCGCAGCTGATGCAGGTCGCTCAGTCCGTAATTCTGCGCGTCGTCGACGATAATGGTGTTGGCATTGGGAATGTCAATGCCGTTCTCGATGATGGTCGTGGCCACCAGCACGTCGTACTCGCCGTAGATGAAGTCCATGACGAGCCGCTCGAGCTTTTCGGCCGGCATCTTGCCGTGGCCGACCCCGATGCGCGCCTTGGGACAGACGCGCGTAATCATGCCGGCGACGGTCTGGAGGTCGTCCACGCGGTTGTGGACGAAGTAGACCTGCCCGCCGCGCGCCAGCTCCGCCTCGACGGCGTCGCGGACGATCTCCTCCGAGAAGAGGTGCGACTCCGTGACGATCGGCTGCCGGTTGGGCGGCGGCGTCGAGATGACCGACAGGTCGCGCGACCCCATGAGCGAGAACTGCAACGTGCGCGGAATCGGCGTGGCCGTCAGCGTCAGCGTATCGACGTTCACGCTCAGCTGCGTGAGCTTCTCCTTGGCCGCTACACCGAACTTCTGCTCCTCGTCGATGACCAGAAGCCCCAGATCGTGAAAGCGGACGCCCTTGCCCAGCATCTTGTGCGTGCCGATCAGAATGTCGATCTGCCCCGACTCCAGATCGGCGGCGATCTGTTTGGCCTCCTTGGCCGACTTGGTGCGGTTCAGGTACTCGATCTTTATCGGAAAATCGCGCAGCCGCTCCATGAACGAACGGTAGTGCTGCAACGCCAGAATGGTCGTAGGAACCAGCACGGCGGTCTGCTTGCCGTCGCAGGCGGCCTTGAAGGCGGCGCGGATCGCCACCTCGGTCTTGCCGAAGCCCACGTCGCCGCAGATGAGCCGATCCATCGGCTCCGAAGACTCCATATCGCGTTTCACGGCTTCGATGGCCGCCTGCTGATCGGGAGTCTCCTCGTAGCGGAACGACGCTTCGAGTTCGTGTTGCAGGTAGCCGTCCGCCGAAAAGGCGAAGCCCTGCGAGGCCTTGCGCTTGGCATACAATGCGATCAGCTCGCGCGAAATATCCTTGACGGCCTTCTTGGTCGCCGCCTTGAGCTTCTGCCAAGCGCCGCTGCCCAACTTATAGATTTTGGGCGGCTCGCCGTCGCCGCTCTTGTAGCGCGAAATACGGTGCAGCGAATGGACGTTGACGAAGAGCACGTCGCCGTCGCGGTAGACCAGTTTGATCGCCTCGTGCGTGCGGCCGTTCTCGTTGATTTTGACCAGCCCGCCGAAGCGCCCCACGCCGTGATCGATATGCGTCACATAATCGCCCGGCTTGAGCTGGTTCAGCTCGGCGACGGTCATCTGTTCGTCGCGCCGGATCTCGCCGTTGATGCGGTAGCGCTGATAGCGGTCGAAGAGCTGATGGTCGGTATAGCAGCAACATTTGAGCGTATGGTCGACGAAGCCCTCGTGCAGTGTGATCGACACCGGCGTGAAGTCCACGCCGCCGCGGCCGATCTGGTGGAAGATGTTCTGAAGACGTTCGACCTGCGCCTTATTCTGCGATAATATATAGGTGCGATACCCCTTCTCCACAGCTGCGGCCAGATCGTCGGCCAGCAGTTCGAAATTTTTGTTGAAGGTGGGCTGCGGCGCAGTACGGAACTCCACCACGGTCGTCGCCGAACGTTCGGGGAGCGTATCGCGTGCCGTGAAGAGACGCCGTCCGGCCAGCGCATCGAGCAATTGCCGGCGGCTGGTCAGCACGCGGTCCACGCCGGCGGGATCGTCCGCTTCAGCGAGCATCCGCCGCCGCAGCTCGTCCACACGCCGCAGGGCGTAGTCCGCATCGAAAAACCAGTAACACACATCGCCCGCCGCCTCGACGAGCGACACCCGCCCCGCGTCGCACGCATTGAGGTTGGGAATGATCTCGGCCTCCTGCAGCTTGTCCTGCGACAGCTGGCTCGAAATGTTGAACCGTCGGATCGAATCGACCTCCTCGTCGAAGAAATCGAAACGGTAAGGCAGGCTCTCGACATAGGAGAAGACGTCGACGATCCCGCCGCGCAGCGAGTACTGCCCCGGCTCGTAGACGAAATCGACCCGCACGAACCCGCCTTCGTCGAGCCACTCGACCAGATCCGAAGGACGCAGATGGTCGCCGACATGCACTGCAAGCGTCTCGCGCCGCATCGCCTCGGCATCGGCGACCCGCTCGGCCAGCGCCTCGGGATAGGTGCAGAGCACCAGATAGCCCTTCGACGGCGTGCGCAGCGCATTGAGCGCTGCCGTACGTTGCACGACGCCCTGTGCATCCTCCGCACCGTAGGCGATCGAGCGTTTGTAGGACGACGGAAAGAAAAACACCCGCTGCTCGTCCAAGAGCGCGTAAAGGTCGTTCAACAGGTAGGCGGCCGCGTCGCGGTCCTCGGCGACGAAGAGGTGTACGCCTCCCGTGCGGCGGATCGTCGCTGCGGCATACAACGAAAAAGCCCCGCCGACCAACTCCTTGAGATGGACGGTGGCGCTCTCCGTTTTGTATTCGCGGCACAGGCGCTGGAGGTTTTTCGACCCCTCGACGAGTGCCAGCATCTGCTCGCTCGCAGTCATGGCATAGCATTCAAAATCAAGAACCGAAAATTTTAATTCCTAATTCTCAATTTTTAATTACAGCAGTTGTTTGCCCCGCTTGTCGTAGAACCGCGTGTCGACGATGCCGACGCTCTGATCCTCGACGATATGCAGCCACGTCTTGTAACGCCACATCCAGCGCAGGCGCCGCGACCACAATCCCCGATGAAGGAAGGCCGACACATAGGGGCTGACCTTCAGCTTGAGGTATTTGCGACCGCGGTCGATGGTCAGATACGAGATGTTGTTCTCGATCTTCTTGTCGAGCAGAATGGTCGGTTCGATCTTGCCCGTTCCGCCGCACGTGGGACAGACGTCTTTCACCTCTTCGACCGCCACGGGACGCACCCGCTGGCGCGTGATCTGCATCAGACCGAATTTCGTGAGCGGGAGAATGGTATGCTTGGCCTTGTCGGTGGCCATCAGCTTGGTCATCTCGTCGAAAAGCACCTGACGGTTGGCCGCCTTGTGCAGATCGATGAAGTCGATGATGACGATGCCGCCCAGATCGCGCAGCCGAAGCTGACGGGCGATTTCGCGCGCCGCAGCCAGATTGACGTCCATCGCCGTCTGCTCCTGATCGTCTTCGGCCTTGGTGCGGTTGCCCGAGTTGACGTCGATGACGTTCATCGCCTCGGTATGTTCGATGATGAGGTAGGCACCCCGCTTGAGCGATACGTACTTGGCGAAGAGCGACTTGATCTGCTTCGATATATCGAAGTTGTCGAAGATCGGCACCTTTCCCTTATAGAGTTTGACGATCTTCTCCTTCTCGGAGGCGATGGTTCGGATGTAACTGCGGATCTCGTTGAACATCGCCTCGTCGTCGACCGTGATCTGCGAGAACGACGAGTCGAGCGAATCGCGGATGATGGTGTTGGCACGGTTCTGCTCGCTGAGGAGCAGCGCCGGAGCCGCAGATTTCTTGACGTTCTGCAAGGCCGTGTGCCACTTGTCGACCAGCGACTGGATATCGTGCTCCACGTCGGCGTCCGATGCGTTCATCGCCGCCGTGCGGATGATGACACCGAAATTCTTGGGCAGCACGCCCTGTGCGATCCGTTTGAGCCGTTTCTTCTCTTCGGCGGAGCGAATCTTCTGTGAAATGAAGACCTTCGACGAAAAAGGTACCAGCACGACGTTGCGGCCGGCCAGCGAGATGTCGGCCGTCAGACGCGGGCCTTTGGTCGAAATGGCCTCCTTGGCCACCTGCACCATGACCGTCTGCCCCACTTCGAGGTAAGTTCCAATCTTTCCGCTCTTTTCGAGGGCCGGTTCCAGCTTCATGCCTTCGAGACGCACGCCCCGCTTGCCGGGCTGCTGCTGCGCCACGAGTTTTTTGAGCGACGAGAACTGCGAGCCCAAGTCGAGGTAATGGATGAAGGCGTCCTTCTCATGCCCGATGTTGACGAACGCGGCATTCAGACCGGGCATGATCTTGCGTACCTTGCCCAGATAGATATCTCCCACCGAGAAGCCCGTCTGACACTGCTCCTTATTGAGCTCTACCAGCACTTTGTCTTCAGCCAGCGCAATAGAGATTTCAGTCGGGGTTACGTTGATGATTAATTCTCGATTCATATAGTTTTCCTGCAAAAAGGCACTCCTGCGAATCGTTCCGCCCTCCTTTCCCGCGGACGATCTTCCCGCGGGGAAGATTCGCTTTCACGAAAAAGGACGGAAAACCGTTCCTCCGGCACCGTCGGCCAGCGTGGGTTTCGGCATTCGGAAACAGCGCCGCTTTCCTCTTTCAAAAGCGGTTACGGACTCGTTTTCAGGCGGTTCCGAACCTTAGGCGGAACGATCGGACGAAAATCCGATCGCCCGGAAACGGAACCGGACGGAGTTGCCTACGAAAAAATAGTTAAAGCTAAAGGCTTTCGGACCTTTAGCTTTACTATCTGTCAATACATAAGAGTGCTACTTTTTCTTATGACGGTTCTTGCGCAGACGTTTCTTGCGCTTGTGCGTAGCCATCTTATGCCCTTTTCTTTTCTTACCGCTCGGCATAACTGTGATTTTTATGGTTTGACTTTAAGTTTGGATCCGGTCGCGGCCTTATTTCACCTTCGCAGCGAAGCTCTTTGCGGGCTTGAACGCGGGGATGTCGTGTGCCGGAATCGTAATTGTTGTGTTCTTCGAAATATTGCGAGCTACCTTCTTTGCGCGCTTCTTGACGATAAAGCTACCAAAGCCGCGAAGATATACGTTGTTCTTCTTCTCCAGAGAACCCTTGATGCTCTCCATGAAAGCTTCAACAATAGCCTGCACCTGCACCTTTTCAGCACCGGTGCTTTTGGCGATCTCGTTTACGATATCTGCTTTTGTCATAGTTGTAAAAAATTAAAAGTTAATATGTTAATTCCTTTCACTCCTTGCTTCCGCCACACCTTCTGCACCTCCACTCACCACGGCAACCGCCCGCCTGCGGGTCGGTCATTCAGCCTCGGATTTCGGAAAAATCGTTTTTTCAGGTGTGCAAATATACTATTTATTTGATTAATTCACAATTCGCTAACATTTTTTTTCATTTTTCAGCACCCGCAGAACATTCCCTTTTCGCAGGGAATCTATCCGCCAGTGTGTGAGAGGTATATAACAAATAACGAGCCAAGCCGGCGGAAATTGCGCGGCGACCCGCCGCCGATGAGGAAAAAACGTCCGCTGCGCAATATTTTGCGCGGGAATTGCATTATCTTAATAGAAAACGTTACTTTTGCATAACCTAACCGACAGCGACACTATGGTAAAAATCCTATGGGTAGACGACGAAATCGAACTGCTGAAGCCCCACGTGCTCTTCCTGCGTCAGAAAGGGTATGAGGTCGACACCTGCAACAACGGGTACGACGCCATCGATATGGCCGCCGAAAACGGCTACGACCTGATTATTCTCGACGAAATGATGCCCGGCATGACCGGACTGGAGACCCTTCCCAAGATCAAGGAGATACGTCCCACCACACCCGTCATCATGGTGACCAAGAGCGAGGAGGAGAACATCATGGACAAGGCGATCGGCTCGAAGATCGCCGACTACATCATCAAGCCCGTCAACCCCAATCAGGTATTGCTGTCGATCAAGAAGAACGTCCACCAGCAGCAACTCGTCACCGAGCAGACCACGGCCGACTACCGCGTCGAGTTCGGCCGCATCTCCAATGCGCTGCAGATGGCCGAGAATTTCACCGACTGGTGCAACATCTACCGGCGCATCACCTCGTGGGACGTCGAGCTGTCGGAGTCCAGCGACGCCTCGATCAAGGAGGTGATCCAGTTCCAGAAGTCGGAGGCCAATCAGGCCTTCTCGAAGTTCGTGCGCCGCAACTATTTCGACTGGATCAACCGCCGCGACGAGCAGACGCCCGTCATGTCGCATACGCTCATGCGGCAGCGCATCTTCCCCGTGGTCGACGAACATCCCAAGACGACGCTGCTCTTGATCGACAACTTCCGCTACGACCAGTGGCGCTCGATCAACTCGCTGCTGCGCGGTTACTACGACGTGGCCGTCGACGACTTCTACTGCGCCATCCTCCCCACGGCCACGCAGTATGCCCGCAACGCCATCTTCGCCGGACTGATGCCGCTGGCCATCGACCGCCTGATGCCCAACAAGTGGCTCAACGACAACGAAGAGGGCGGCAAGAACCAGTACGAGGAGGAATTTCTGCGCCGCCAGCTGCAGAGCAACGGCAAGAACTATCGCTGGACGTTCGACAAACTGGTACGCCCCGAAGCGGGCCGCAAACTGGTGGACAACATCCAACGCATCTACGACACCGATTTCTCGGTGATCGTCTACAACTTCCTCGACATCCTCTCGCACGCGCGTACCGAGACCGACATCATCCGCGAACTGACCGAAGACGAGGCGTCGTTCCGCTCGCTCACGCGCTCGTGGTTCGAGCACTCCGACCTCTTCACGATGCTCAAGCTCCTCTCGGAGCGGGGGCATACGGTCATCATCACCTCGGATCACGGCACGATCCGCGTCGACAATCCGATCCGCGTGACGGGCGACCGCGAGACCTCGCCCAACCTGCGCTACAAGACGGGGCGCAACCTCTCCTACAACCCGCGCGAGGTCTACGAGATCACGCGGCCGGAGGATATTCAGCTGCCGCGCATCAATCTCTCGTCGAGTTATATCTTCGCCTACAACACCGATTTTCTGGTCTATAACAACGACGCCAATCGCTTCATCCGCTACTATAAGAACACCTTCCAGCACGGCGGCATCTCGATGGAGGAGATGATCGTGCCTTACATCGTATTAAAACCCAAACAATAAAGATGAAAACGCTCGCTATCGATTCGCTCGACGACCTGCCCGATGCGGCCGCGGCCGTCGTCAACGCACTCGCCGGCCGCACGGTCGTCGCCCTGCGGGGCGAGATGGGCGCCGGCAAGACGACTCTCATCGGTGCGATCCTCGCCCGGCTGGGTTCCGCAGACACGGTGACCAGCCCCACCTTCGCGCTGGTCAACCAGTACGACACCGCCGAAGGGCGCCCCGTCTTCCATTTCGATTTCTACCGCATCGACCGCATCGAAGAGGCTTACGATTTCGGCTACGAAGAGTATTTCTATTCGGGCGACCTCTGTCTGGTGGAGTGGCCCGAGAAGATCGAGGAACTGCTTCCCGACGACGCGATGAACGTCCGCATCCGCGTGGACGGCTCCGAGCAGCGCACCTTTTTCATCGACTGACAAGCACGCACAAAACGCCGGCGGCGTACTGCAACAGTACACCGCCGGTCCGTTCATTCCGCGGCTTCAGATGCGCGGTTTCTGCGCCATGCGGATCACCAGCGACAGGGCATAGATCAACATGCCGTACATCACCGGAATCAGCGACACCTTGAATCCATTCATCAGCAGTCCGGCCGAAGGCCACGCGCCGACCTGCGCAATGACATCAGTCGCATTGAAAAAGCCCAAGAACTGCCAGAAAAAGCCCGTAATCAACGCCAGAAGGCCGATTTCACGCACCCACGCAGGTGCTTTCCACGCCGCAAAAAGGAGGCAGATCAATTCGACGGAGAGCAGCGACATCGCGCCCGGACCGCCCGCAAGAAAAAGACTGAACATCACGATTTGATTTTAAAGTGAACCATTCCGTACAAAGAGCGCGCGTGAACGGCATCGCGATATCGACGATCCGCAACGCGGTTTAGCTCTATTGCAAAGATAGGCCGAGCGCTGCACGGCGCCAAATAATCGGGCTGTCGAATCCCCTTCCCGAGCCGTCGAATCCGGCTCTCGGACTTTTCCGCCGCCGCGGCGTTCGAATTCGGGAGGAAATCGTTATCTTTACTCGAGTAAACCCGACCGTTCTCGCATGAAACACCTGCTTCCACTGCTCTGCCCGCTGGCCGCCGCGCCGCTGATCGCGTTGTTGCTCGTCAGCCTCGGCTACACCCTCTCCGAAGCGCTGCTGCTCGGGGTCATGTTCCTGCCCGGGCTCTTCGCCATCCGCTACTTTCTGCCGCAAATCTCGTTCGCCGAGCGACGGCGCGGCGTCCTGCACCTGCTCTCGCTGACGGCCGCCGTCCTCACGATGGAGTACGTCGCCCTGATGCTGACGAATTTTTACCTGCGTTACAACGCTTCCGTCTGGCGCTACGACATCACGATGCCCGAACTGCTGCAGAATCCGCTCTTCATCCTACTGCTGCTCGCCGCCTTCACGCTGCCCGTGTTCTGGCTCGAACGCCTCCTCAAGCCGCAATCCCCCCGCGACCGTTATACCGAATTCATCTCCGACCGCCGCCGCATCCGCCTCGAAACGGCGCAGATCGTCTACCTCGAATCCAACGACTCGGAGGTATGGATTCACACCGCGGCGGGCGAATCCTTCCGTACCAAAACCAAAATCTCACAGTGGGAAGCGCAGCTCGACGACCGGTTTCTGCGCATCCACCGCTCCTATATCGTCAACGCCGAGCGCGTCGCATTACGCACGGCGGGGACAGTCGTCGTCGGCAACCGGACGCTCGAAGTCTCGCGCAAATACCGCGATACGGTGCGCACGGCGATTCCCGAAGGGCCGGCCGGCACCCGACTGCGGCACGTTTCGGACGCCAAACCCTCATAACCCTCCCGAAAGTTGGTCGATTGCGGAAAAATCGCTACTTTTGTGCTTCTGAAAAACGAATAGATCATGCAGGAATATATCTCTCAGCAACAGCAGATCCGCCGTCCGGCGCAACTGATTTACGACGTCGTCAGCCGATTCGACAATCTCACCCCCGCCGTCGCCGACCGAGTCGAAGCATGGCAGGCCACCGAAGAGACCTGCTCGTTCAAAGCCAAGGGTTTCACCGTGAAACTGCGCATCGCCGAAAAGGAGGCGCCGAAAACGGTCAAGATCGTCGGCGACGACGGCGGCGTGCCGATGGACTTCGCGTTCTGGGTGCAGCTCAAGGAGGTAGCGCCCGACGATACGCGGATGCGGCTGGTGCTGCACATCGATCTGAACATGATGATGCGCATGATGATCGGCTCGAAGATTCAGGGCGCCATCGACCAGATCGCCGAGGCGATCGCCAAGTCGTTCAACGCCGCCCCGCAGTTCTGAGCGGACGACGCCCGAAGGGCGGACAAGGCCGGCTGCCGGACATGCACCGCAGGTGCAGATGTACGGAAGACGGGATTGCGCGCTTTTCCGAGAAAAAGCCGTCCGCCATACCGCCACAGGCGAAACGGAACCCGAAGGGTGACGTAACGCAATTTCGAGCGAAACGAAACCCGAAGGGTGACGTAACGCAATTTCGAGCGAAACGGAGTCCGAAGGGTGACGTAGCGTAGCGTCGCAAACCAGATCGAACCGACGAAACTCCGGTTTTCCACTGTATCGATATTCTATTCATAGCCGCCAACGGATTTCAGATTTATGGCCGACACCCACGCGCATACCGGGCAACGAACCCGCACAACGATCCGCTACCAGAACGGAGACCGTTACGAAGGAGAACTCCTCGACGGGCAGCCCGACGGAAAAGGATGCTTTTTTTACGCCTCTGGCGACCGGTACGAAGGTGATTTCGCCGACGGATTGTTTCACGGGAAAGGGACCTATCGCTGGGACGACGGAGAGTGGTACATCGGCGACTGGATAGCCGGCCGGCGTACCGGAAAAGGCCTCTACGATTGGGGCGACGGAGACCGTTACATCGGTGAATGGCGCGACGACCGTCGCACGGGGAAAGGCGTCTACTACCGCGACGGCGGCGACCGATACGCAGGCGACTTCCTCGAAGACAAGCGAACCGGACAGGGCCTCTATCACTACGTCAACGGCGACCGATACGAGGGAGAATTTCTCGACAACGAACGTCACGGCGAGGGCGTTCTCCATCGAGCCGACGGCAGCAGCCTCGCAGGGCGGTGGGAATACGACGAATTCGTCGGCAACCCGTCCGAAAAACAGTAGGCGAAATACGATAAAATCACCGAATCGAGAAGTCGATTCGGTTTTCGCTATATTTCCGGCGTCGGGATTTTGAAATCCCGCCGAAATGCGTTATATTTGTGAGAACTATCAACTACCAATATTCGGCTCATGGCACATCATGTCTTTATCAGCTACGCAAGCAAGAACAAACAACTGGCCGATGCACTCTGTCACACGCTGGAGCAGCATCGTATCTCCTGCTGGATCGCGCCGCGCGACGTTCTGCCCGGAGAACCTTCGCCCGCGAAATCATCCGCGGCATACGCGACTGCCAGATCATCGTGCTGATCTATACCAACGACTCCAACGCATCGGAGCATGTGCTCAACGAGATCGACAAGGCGTTTAACTACGGGAAGGTCATCATCCCCTTCATCGCCGACGACACGCGCATGAGCGACGAGTTCGACTACTACCTCAGCCGCAAGCACTGGCTCACGGCCTTCCCCAACCCCGAACAGCACTTCGCCAAGCTGGTGGAGTCGATCTCCCGCACACTGAAAATCGATACGACGCCCGCCGTGACGCCACCGCCGACACCAACCCCCACGCCGCCGCCCGTCGTCACACTGGGAGGCGGTGCGACTCCGCCGCCGGTCGTACCGCGTCCGACGGTCGCCCCCGTGATCGTTCCCCGTCCGCAGGCGGGCCGCAAACGGACGCGGGGCAAGCAGAGCTACGACAACGGCGACAGCTACGAAGGCGAACTCTACGAAAACAAACGCGACGGGCAGGGTACCTATATCTGGAAGGACGGCGACAAATACGTCGGCGATTTCATCGACAACCAACGTACCGGCAACGGTGCCTTCTACTGGGTCGACGGAGAGCGTTACGAGGGCGAGTTCCTCAACGGCGACCGACACGGCCACGGCACCTACTTTTATAAGAACGGCAACCGCTACGAAGGCGACTTCATCGACGGCGACCGCACCGGCAAAGGCTCCTATTACTGGAAGAGCGGTTCCCACTACGACGGCGACTTCATCAACGGCGACCGCACCGGCAAGGGCACGTACTATTGGGCCGACGGAGACCGCTACGTAGGCGATTTCGTCAAAGACAACCTCCAAGGACAGGGAATCTACTACTACAAGGACGGCAACCGCTACGAAGGAACCTTCGTGGAGGACAAACGCACGGGCCGCGGAATCTTCTACTGGGCCGACGGAGACCGCTACGTAGGCGACTTCATCAACGGCGACCGCACCGGCAAAGGTTCCTACTACTGGGCCGACGGAGACCGCTACGACGGGGATTTCGTCGATGGAAAATGTCACGGGACGGGTACTTATTATTACAAGAGCGGCAACCGTTATACGGGGGATTTCGTCGACGACAAACGTACCGGAAAAGGCACTTTCTACTGGGCCGACGGAGATCGTTACGAGGGCGATTTCGTCGAAGGGAAATGTCACGGCAAGGGTACCTACCACTGGAGTACCGGCAACTACTACGTCGGCGACTGGGTCGAGGACGAACGTTCCGGCAAGGGTATCTACTACTGGGCCGACGGAGACCGCTACGAGGGCGATTTCGTCGAAGGCGTCCGCACGGGCAAGGGCACGTACTATTGGGCCGACGGAGACCGTTACGAGGGCGATTTCGTCGACGGAAAGAGTCACGGCAAAGGCTCGTACTACTGGGCCAACGGAAACAAATACGTCGGCGACTGGGTCGAGGACAAACGCACCGGTAAAGGAGTCTTCTACTGGACCAGCGGCGACCGTTACGAAGGCGATTTCGTCGAAGGGGTATTCAACGGCGAGGGCATCTATTACTGGGCCGACAGCGATCGTTACGAAGGGGAGTTCTCGGAGGGCGATTTCCACGGCTACGGGATCAAGTACCACGCCGACGGCTCCCGTCAGGCGGGCCGGTGGGAACACGACAATTTCGTAGGATAGCGGCCGGACCGGCCATTCGAAAAGCAGGCGTCTGAATCATCGGACGCCTGCTTCATTTTATTGCACTCGGAATGACAATAGAGTGTCATCCTGAGGAGCACCGCAGGTGCGACGTGAGGATCAACCGCTTGGCTATCTGTCTCTTTCACGACCACACTGCGAAAAGAGCGGAAAAACGGATGATTCCCACGCTTCGTTTCACTTTGCTCGGAATGACAATCCATTGACAATGGTCGGATTTTCGGAATGACACTGTATTTGTCATCCTGAGGAGGATGCGCAGCGCATCCGACGTGAGGGTCGACGTTCCTGTCTGTTGTCATGCTGAGCAAGACCGCAGGTCGAGCGTGAGCATCCGCCTCTTTCGCTGTCGTCTGTCGTTTTTCCAAACAGTCGATTGCCGGGTCGCCGCAAGCGGCTCCTCGCAATGACATCGTTTCCAGCGGCCGATTCCCACGCTCCTCTGTGTTTTGCTCGAAATGACAATTGTGTTTGTCATCCTGAGGAGGGCCGCAGGCCCGACGTGAGGATCGGCATTGTATTTCCTGTCATCCGAACGAGGAGGCCATGGGCGGACATGAGCATCACCGGTTGTTATTCCGATGCATCAGCCGGTCGCATGGTGAAAACGGAGAGAGGAATACCCTCCGGCTATCGCACCATATCGGAACTTAGCCGCGACGGGAGACCACAGGCGGCGGAATCGAACCGCAGCCGACACGATCGGGCCGCAGAAACGATCCGGTCTCAGGCTACAACTTGGAGAAAACCCGCCGGATCGTCGGAAAGGTTTGCAGCAGATGCCGCTCGACTTCGACGGGAGTACACCAGCACACGCAGTCGATTCCCTCCTCGGTCTGGGGACGAAGCGGCGTATCGCCCGACGCCGTCATCTCGAACCAGTGCGTGCGCTTCATCTCCCACTCTCCGCGCAGCTGATAGCAGTGAAGCGTGTCGCACAGATGGCGGCGGATCGAAGCTGCAACGCCCGTCTCCTCCCGAACTTCGCGCAGGGCGCACGCCTCGATGGTCTCTCCCTGCTCCCAATGTCCTTTGGGCAGGTCCCAGCGGTCGTTGCGGTAGATCATCAGCCGCTCGCCGCGAGCGTTGACGACCACGCCTCCGGCCGCCTCGACGAGTCGGAATGCCGCGGCGAATGCCTCAAAACAGCGATCGGGTTCGGGCGTCACGAGCGCCACGAAATTGAATGTTTCCAAAAAATTGAGTATCTTCGCCTGCGAAAACGTCTCTCCCGCGTCGAGCTGAATCTCATAATAGGGATCTCCGACGGGATGCGGCGAAAAGAGCAGAATCTTATCGGCGAAATAGATCGTTTGACACATAATGCATACGATTTGCTCCGGCAAAAGTACGAAGATTTGAACGAAATGAAGAAACTCAACTTGAGAAATATGAAAAAATTCCTCCTGCTTATGGCATGTACGGCTTTGGGACTCGGCTCCTGCACGGAGCGGCCCCGACCTCTCGAAATCGATAACGCGCTCACGGCCGAAGAGATCGCCTCGGGCTGCTTCACTCCCGAGGTGATGTGGAAGATGGGACGGCTCGGCGAGTCGCGTCTCTCGCCCGACGGCAACCAGCTGGTCTACACGATCACCTATTACAATCTCGGCGAGAACCGCGGCGTGACGGCGCTCTACCTGCGTGACATGACTTCGGGCGAGGTGCGCCAGCTGACCGACCACACCTCGAACAACACGTCGCCCGCATGGTCGGCCGACGGACGCACGCTCTATTTCCTCTCGGATCGTAGCGGCACGCAGCAGGTGTGGCGGATGGCTGCTGCGGGCGGCGAGCCGCAGCAGGTGACCGCCTTCGACGCCGACGTCGAGGGCTTCGGCGTCAACACACCCGCCGATGCGATCTGGTACGTGCAGACGGTAGCCGTACCGGGTGCCGAGAAGCGTTCGGCCGACCTTTACAAGGATATGCCCCAGTCGAAAGCGCGTATCTACGACGATCTGATGGCCCGCCACTGGAACTATTGGGACGAGGGAAAATACCGTCATCTCTTCATCGCGAAACTCACCGACGGCAAGGCCGGCGAGGGCGTCGACATCGTGGGCGCCGAAGCGGCGTGGGACGTACCGATGGCCCCCTACTTCGATACGGCCGAGATTGCATGGAGCAACGCCGGCGATCGCCTTGCCTACACCTGCAAACCGCTCACCGGCACCGAGTACGCCGTCTCGACCGACTCCGACATCTTCGTCTATGACCGCGCGAGCGGCAAGACCGTCAACATCTGCAAGCCGATGGAGGGCCGCATCCGCTACAACGCAATGGTACACCGCCCCGTACCCTTCCCCGGCTATGACAAATACCCCGTCTGGTCGCCCGACGACCGCTACATCGCCTTCCGCTCGATGGCCACACCCGGATACGAAGCCGACAAGGAGCGTCTGATGCTCTACGACTGCCGCACGGCGCGCATCGAGGAGCTAACGCCCGCCTTCGACTACCACGCCACCAACGTGGCATGGGCCGACGAGGCGACGTTGTGGTTCATCGCCCCGATGGAGGGCACCTACCAGCTCTGCCGCCTCCCGCTGCCGGCCCCCGACGCTACGTGCGGCACCGTCGACCGGCCGACGGTCATTACGGCGGGCGACCACGACATCAACGCCTTCACGATGGGCGGAGGACGCATCGTCGCCGAAATGACCACGATGCGCATGGCCGCCGAGCAGTTCGAAGTCGATCCTTCGGACGGCGCCCTCACGCAGCTCTCCGACGTCAACGGCGAAATTTACAAGCACATCCGCTTGGGCAAGGTCGAAAAACGCTGGGTGAAGACTACCGACGGCAAGCAGATGCTGACGTGGGTCGTTCTGCCGCCCGACTTCGATCCGGCGAAGAAATACCCCACGCTGCTCTTCTGCGAGGGCGGCCCGCAGAGCGTCGTTTCGCAGGGATGGAGCTACCGCTGGAACTTCGCACTGATGGCCTCGCAGGGCTATGTCGTCGTAGCGCCCAACCGCCGCGGCGTCCCCTCGTTCGGACAGGAGTGGCTCGAACAGATTTCGGGCGACTATTCGGGACAGAACATCCGCGACTACCTCTCGGCCATCGACGAGGTGGCGCGCGAACCGTGGTGCGACCGCGACCGGCTGGGCTGCGTGGGCGCCTCCTACGGCGGTTACTCGGTCTATTTCCTCGCCGGCTGCCACCAGAAGCGCTTCAAAGCCTTCATCTCCCACTGCGGCATCTTCAATTTCGAGTCGATGTACGGCCAGACGGAAGAGCTGTTCTTCATCAACCACGATTACGGCGGCGCCTACTGGGAGAAGGACAACCCCACGGCCGTGCGCTCCTACGCCAATTCGCCGCACAAGTTCGTCGAACGGTGGGACACGCCGATTCTGATCGTCACGGGCGAATACGACTTCCGCATCCCCTACACACAGTCGCTCGAAGCCTTCACCGCCGCCCGCCTGCACGGCGTTCCGGCGCGGCTCGTGGCCTTCGAAAACGAAGCGCATCAGGTCTTCAAACCCCAGAACTCGCTGGTCTGGAACCGCGAATTCTTCGGCTGGC
>URRP01000019.1 GCA_900550375.1 uncultured Alistipes sp.
AAGCAAATTTATTTGCATTTTGCCGAGGCGCAGTATCTAAGGCGAAGCCAAAGATACGGATAAGCAAAACAAGTTTTGCAATTAAAAATTTAAGGATCAAAAATCGGAAGATAGTCCTGCCCCGAAGAGAGGACAAAATCACAACACGAAAGTAGATAGTCGTCTCAAGCGGTCGATTCCCATGCAGCTCTCCGCTCGGGATGACGGCATTTGTCATCCAACGTATGCAATAGGTAGAGCTGGTTGTTATGGATGTCGTTTCGATAAAAGATTCTTTATTGCCGTTTTCCCGAAAAAAGTGTATATTTGTTCACACTAACCTAAATTTGAAACGGAGATGTATCGCTATGCCTTCTCCATACTAAGTTTGTTGTTCATCGGCTGGAACGTCTGTTCAGCCGCCACGAATGGAAGTCTATACCCCCCAAATGAGGGGGGGGGAATTCTGATCCTTTATTAACCCTTTCCCAGCACAACCTTCTCCAACGGCTCGATTCTCTCGTAGCCGACCGCAAAGAGGCGATCCGACTCAAGCTCCACCGCATCGGCACCTATCGGGACGATCTGCGCAAAAGCCGCTCCCCGCGCGACCGATATGACGCCGTCCTCCACCTCTACGACGAATTCTATAAGTTCCAGCTCGACTCGGCACTCCATTACAGCGACCGGCTCGAAGCGTATGCCCGCCAACTGGGCGATCCGCTGCGGATCAATGCCGCGCGGCTCATCCGCTGCAAGAACCTTATCTTTCTGGGGATGTACAAGGCAGCGGCCGATCAACTGGAAGCGGTTACGGCCGACGGCGCACGGTTCGATCCGGTCGATTACTACAACTGTTACCTGAAACTCTATCACGCCATGGCACAGACGGCCATGGCCGGATCGCTGCAACGGGAGTACAAACGCCTGAAAGGCCTTTACCGAGACTCGGTGCTGCTGGTCGTCGACAGCAGCCGGCTCACCTGCACGCTGATGCGTCACGACAAACGATGCGAAGAGGAGGGCGATCCGCATGAAAGCATCCGCGAGCTGAGCGCATTTTTCTCGCGCAACGACAACTCGAAACAGAACAAGGCGGTGATCGCCAACAGCCTTGCCGACGCCTACGGACGGCTGGGCGACGACGCACAGCACCTGCGCTACCTGACGCTCACCGCCATCTACGATCTGGAAATACCGAGCCTCGAATACAGCGCGCTGCCGCGACTGGCCAACCTGCTTTTCAAACAGGGAGATCTTGTGCGCGCCAACCGTTACATCACGCGCAGTTTGGAAGACGCGATCGCCTGCAACTCCGTCAACCGCATTTTGATCGCATCGCGCACGATGACCGAGATCAACCAAAGCTTCATGCAGGAGATCGCCCGTCATCAGAACCGGCTCTACCTCCTGCTCGCCGTCGTGACGGGCACTATTCTGCTGCTCACGGGAATTCTTGCCTTTACGTTGCGGCAGAAACGCATCATCAAACAACTCCAAACACAGCACTCCAAGGACAACGAGCGGCTGCGCGAGCTTAACGATCGCCTCAGTGTCATCAATCGGCAGCAGGAGACGATCAACGACGATCTGTCGAAAGCCAACACGGTCAAGGACAAGTACATCCGTCACTATATGCAGCTCAGCACGCTCTATATCAACAAACTGGAACGTTTCCGCGTCCAGCTTTTCAAAACCTTCAATACACACGGGCTGGATCGCCTCCTGCGCGAACTGCGTTCCCCCTCCTCCACCGAACGGGAGTACAAAGTCTTCTTCAACGAATTCGACACAGTTTTCCTCTCGATCTACCCCGACTTCATCGAACGCGTCAATGCACTGCTGCACGAAACGGAACAGCTCAAATCGGCCAAACTCAACACCAAATTCCGGCTGCTGGCCGTCATCCGGCTGGGCATCACCGACAGCGCACAGATCGCCCAGTTCCTGCACATCTCGATCAACACGGTCTACACCTACCGCAACCGGCTGCGAAACGCCGCAACGATCCCTGCGCAGGAGTTCGAAAAACGAATCATGGAAATCGGATAACCGACCTGCCGGTTTGCAGCGGATACAGATTCATACAGGATTCATATAATCGAGCTACCTGCATTTCAATATATTAGTAATTATAAGGCATTTACGACGAATTCGGATTTATATTCTCTTTTGACGACATTGGTTCGCATCGGTCAATGGTCTACTTTTGATCAACCCGAATAGAGCCTTGTTTCACACTTATTTCCAAGGGAAAAGAGGCTTACGTGCGACACGATATTTCCGCAACCAACCTTCATTCACCCGAATGACTTCATATATGACCGACATCTGAACTATTTCCGCATTGCGACCGCCTCGCAATGCATGAACGTTTTTCACAATTCTAACCCCAATCTAAAATTTTCATCTATGAGAAAATCTCTTCTTTTTCTTCTGAACACGCTCCTTGCCGCCGCGACGCTGTGCGTCGTATCGTGCGGCATCGACGACGTGGACGCGGAAGACGGAGCGATCCAATTCGAACTCTACGACACGGAGGGCGCCCTCATCGAAGGTCTCCAAAGCATGAAGTTCGGCCAGACGACCGCCTACACGCTGAAAAGCGCATTCGTAACCTATACGGAAGTCACGGCTCCCGCAGGGTGGAAATGCAGTGTTATCCCCAGTTCGCGGAGCTGCACGGTGACGGCTCCCGTCGCATCGGATCTGGAAGCCGAAGCCGGCGGCGAGATCACGATCGCGATCTCGTCGCAGACCGGACGCACGATGAACTACACGCTCAGCGTAGCGGCGCTCGAAGAGAGCATTTCGCTGACTTTCGAGGGCGATGCGACGACCAAAACCCACATCTTCTCCTACGGCAAGAGCTTCGTCTTCCCCTTCTCGTGCGAAAACACCTCCTCGCTCAAAGTCGAGGCTCCCGAAGGGTGGACGACGGGAACCGATCTCGAAAACAGCCAACTGACCGTTACGGCACCGATGCCCGACAGCCAGAACCCGACACTGATCGGCTCGATCAAGGTGACGCCGCTGAGTGTTCGCGGCACGGCCGGCGCAGCGTCGACGATCGCCGTCGAGCTTTCGACCAAGATGCCCGTCATCCAGTTCGCAGAACCGATCGCCCGTTTCGCCTTCGGCGAACAGCGCGACATTCCCTGCACGATCCAGTATGTAGACCAGTGCGACATCACGGCGCCCGAAGGCTGGACGGTGGCACTGGATATCGCCGCATCGACGTTAAAGGTCACCGCACCCGCCGAAGGGGCAGGAGTCCCCGCCGGCACGGTCACGCTGGATGCGGTTTCGGCAGAGGAGCTGACCGAATCGTTCGAAACGCAGCTCTCGCTGAAAGGCATCGCCACAGGCGACGATTTCGCAGCCTTCGGCAAAGCCGTCGCAGAGGCTACGCCGCTCGACGCATTCATGCAGGAGGGAATGGTGATCCTGTTGCAGGACATCGATCTGAGCGCATTCACGCAAACCTGTTTCGTCGGTTCGGCCGAGAATCCGTTCAAGGGGACCTTCGACGGCAAAGACAACACCATTACCGTCAACCTGAACGACGGCGATGCCAAGGAGCTGGGACTTTTCCATACGCTCGACGCAACGGCCGCGGTGAAGAATCTGACGCTGGCCGGTTCGATGACCGTCTCGCAGCCTAACCCGGGCGTAGCCGGCACGCTGGCGATCTACAATGCCGGTGCTCCCCTGACAAAGGTCTCCAATACGGCGACCGTCAACTACTCTGGTGCGAAGACCAGTGCGACGGCAGGTTACCTCGGCGGTCTGATCGGACAGGACAAGGCCGGGGCGGTCTACACCGACTGTCACAACACGGGTATGTTCCTCGTTACGGGAACAGGTCGGACGATGTTCATCGGCGGTATCATCGGCGGAGCAACCGTCGGAACCAAAGGTTCGCTTATCGACTGCTCGAATAGCGGCAATTTCGATTTCAACCTCTCTGGAGCAGCCGACAGCGGCATGTACGGCGGCCTGATCGGCTCGGCCGAAAAGACAGCATGGAACTATACCGACTGTACCAATGAAGGTAACTTCACTGTCATGCTCGCCGATCCCGGTCACCAGTTCAATTCGCTGGGCGGTATCGTCGGCAACGCTTACGGTACCTTCGTCCGCTGCGTCAACAAGGGCCGGATCACCTTCGGCGCCGCCAACGGCACGAAATATCGCCGCACAGGCGGCATCGTGGGCTGCGTGGGTTCCGACAAGAAAACCGGCGAGGTGTTCGATCGTCTCCTCTCGATGACCGACTGCCACAACGAAGGCGATCTGGCCGCTTCGACGGCATCGCTGGGTGGCATTATCGGCATCGCCGAGAAGGTTGACGCGACGGCCGTGATCGAAAACTGCACCAACACCGGTCACATCAGCAGCCCGTCGATGGCCGACTTCGACGTCTTCTATTTCGGCGGTATCGTCGGCAAAACCAACGGTGCATTCACGCTGCGCAACTGCGTCAACCGCGGTAATCTGACAGCCGCCGTCGAGCGCAGTATGGCCGGAATCGCCGTATCGGGCGGCAATGGTGCCGTATTCGAAGGATGCGAAAACTACGGCAACATCACTGTCGCACCCAACCACAAAACAGGCGCCAACGACAAATGGCGGCCATGCGTCGGCGGCATTACCTCGATCGAAAACGATACGACCACTTCGATCGTCAACTGCACCTGCGACTGTACCATCACAGCTACAGTTTATCAGACCGAAAATATCAATCCGGTCTATGTCTTCCAGAAATACTTCGAGAAAGGTACCGTGGACACGAAGACATCCTGCGATGAAGTGTCGAAAACCAATTCGGCAAAAACGGTCCTGAACATTACGATCAGAGAGTAACTATTAACCCTATTTAGAACTACAATACAGTCATGAAGAAATACAGTTTTTTAACACTGATATTGTGTCTGTTTTGCTTGGGAGAGGCCGTCGTGGCCTCTCCGGGCAAGGCGGATGCGGCACCGGCCGCACAGGCTCAGTCGTCGAAACTGACGGTCAAGGGATTCGTCAAGGACGACAAGGGCGATCCGATGATCGGCGTAACGATCATCATCAAAGGCACATCGCAGGGAACCGTTTCCAATGCCGACGGCAGTTACACCATCGACGTCCCCTACGGCGGCGCGACGCTGATGGTCTCCTACATCGGTTATGCACCGCAGGAGATCAACGTGAACAATCGCACGAAGATCGACATCACGCTCGTCGAAGACAGCAAGGCGCTCGAAGAGGTCGTCGTCGTGGGTTACAACGTCCAGAAAAAGGAGACGATCACCGGTTCGATCGCCACGATCACGACCAAAGACCTCAAACAGTCGCCCACGGCCAACATCAACAACGCGCTGGCCGGACGTATGCCGGGTCTGCTGGTGAACCAGTTCTCCGGCGGTGAACCGGGCAACGACGCCGCACAGCTCAACATCCGCGGTATCTCGACCTACGGACAGTCGGGCGTCATCATGATCGTCGACGGAATCGAGCGCGACATGAGCTATCTGGCGCCCGACGAGATCGAGACCTTCACGATCCTCAAAGACGCATCGGCGACGGCACCCTACGGTATCCGCGGCGCCAACGGCGTGATCGTCGTGACGACCAAGCGCGGCCGCAAGGGCGAGAAACCGACCGTCGACTTCAAGGCGTCGGTGGGCATCAGCGAACCGATCCGTTACCCCGACTACCTCGGATCGGCCGACTACGCGACGCTCTACAACGAAGCGATGCTCAACGACAACCCCTCGCTCGCAGCCGATTCACCTTCGCTTTTCACGCAGGAGGCGATCGACAACTACCGCCGCGCCAGAGGCGACAACTCCGACGGACTGGGCTACAACTGGGACTATTTCGACTATGCATTCCAGCCTTCGGTATTGCAGGATTACAGCCTCTCGGTACGCGGCGGCACGGATCGCGCTCGTTACTTCATTCTGGGAAGCTACTACAAGCAGGGCGGCAACTACAAGCATTCGAACGCCGACAACACCAATAATTTCCTGCGCTATAACTTCCGCGCCAACGTCGACGTCGACGCTACCAAACGATTGAAAATATCGGTCGATCTGGGTGCTCGCGTAACGGAGTACACCTATCCCGGCGCCACGGCGGCCAACATCATCTCGCTGGCCAACACGCAGCCGCCTTACCTGCCGATCGTACTGCCCAACAACGGCAACGAAGTCAATCAGGGCGATTTCGAGGAGAACGGAGGTTATCTGCTCTATGCCGACAACGACTACCGTTACAACATGCTCGGTCAGTTGAGCCGTTCGGGTTTCAGCAAGCGCACGCGCCGCTATCTGCAAGGGTCGTTCAAACTGAGCCACGATCTGGACTTCATCACCAAAGGACTGAGCGTCGCCGCACAGTTCTCCTACGACACCTTCAACCAGCACACGATCAACAACAGCGTACCGACCCACAGCACGGGTAACCTGACCTATCCGGGCTACTCGACATGGATGCTGCCCGAAGAGTACAGTATCGACGAGTGGAAAAACAACTCCGCCCACTGGATTCAGAACGCCTCCTACGTGACGGCCAACCAACGTACTACCGACGATGCGCAGGGCAACAGCCTCAGCCACGCCAATCCCGAAGGTACGTCGCGTTTCCAAGCCCGACTCGACTACGCCCGCAAGTTCAACGGCGACCACAACGTAACGGCGATGATCCTCTACTACATGCAGAACAAGATCGTCGGTAAAGAGGTTCCCTTTCGTTACATGGGTCTTTCGGGCCGTGCGACCTACGACTACAAGAACAAATATCTCTTCGAGTTCAACATCGGTTATAACGGCTCGGAGAACTTCGCGCGCGGACACCGTTTCGGCGTATTCCCCGCAGGTTCGATCGGCTGGGTCGTCTCGCAGGAGGGATTCATGAAGAACGTGCGCTGGATCGACCACCTCAAACTGCGTGCATCGTACGGTCTGGTAGGTAACGACCAGATGGCCAGCAACCGTTTCGCTTACCTGCAATACTACACCTCGGGCAGCAACATGAACATCTATTTCGGCGAGAACAAGAAACCGTTCGGAACCTCCCTCATAGAGGGAATCTTCGCCAACCCGTCGCTGACGTGGGAGAAGGCACGCAAGTTCAACTTCGGTATCGACGCCGAGCTTTTCCACCAGCGGTTGACGCTTTCGGTCGACGTCTTCAAAGAACATCGCTACGACATCCTCACCTCGCTCAAAGAGGACGATAAACTCGGCTTCCCCTACATCGTGGGACAGACCGCTCCGATCGTCAATTCGGGCATCGTGGACAATCGAGGTATCGAATTCCAGCTCGGCTGGGACGGCCGCATCGGACAGCATTTCCGCTACTGGATCCGCCCGAACTTCACCTTTGCCCGCAACGAAGTGAAATTCTGTAACGAGATCAGCTACGTCGACAACAACGGTCGCGACTGCCCGTGGCGCTACCAGACCGGCCGCCGCGTAGGAGAGAATTTCTGCTACATCTTCGACCATTTCGTCTCCGACAAGGAGGAAGCCGATCGCCTGAACGCCATGAACGGCGGCAGCGGTTTCGCGATCTGGGGGCCCGTACAACCGGGCGACGTGGTCTACAAGGACATGAACGGCGACGGCGTGGTTAACAACTACGACCGCGCGGCCGTCGGCAATCCCCGTACGCCCGAAATCCAGTACGGTATTCCGGTCGGGATGTCGTACAAAGGATTCGATTTCAGCATGTTGTGGCAGGGTTCGGCGCTCTGCTCGGTGCAGTTGAGCGGCCCGGCCGTATGGGACTTCCCGCTCTACGACCAGTCGCGCACGGGCAAGGTGCGTAAGATGCACCTCAACCGCTGGACGCCCGAAACAGCCGCTACGGCGACCTATCCCGCCCTGCACTACGGCATCCACAACAACAACAAACAGCAGTATTCGAGTCTTTTCCTCTACGATGCTTCGTACATCCGTCTGAAAAACATCGAGATCGGCTATACGTTACCCAAAGCATGGACGTCGAAGGCCGGTATCCAAAGCGTCCGCATCTACGCTCAGGGACAGAACCTCCTGACGTTCGACCGTCTGGGCGACGTCGACATGGACCCCGAAATCAAGAACGGCGACGGCAGCTGGTTCCCCGTGCAGCGCGTCGTGAACCTCGGTATCAACATGACCTTCTAATCATCTCAAATCATTCGAACGACTATGAAAAACATATTGAAATACCTGCTCCTCTGCTGTTCGGCCCTGTCGCTGTTCGGCTGCGAAGACTATCTCGACAAGACGCCGCAGGGCGACAAGACGGAGGCGGACGTTTTCACCCGTTTCAACGAAACGGAACAGCTCATCAACCGCCTCTATTTCTACGTGCGGGCCGCCGACCAGCCACTGGTGCATATCCGCTTTTTCAGCGACTCGACACTCGCCGACGAATGCGAAGGTTCGTCGGCCGAGAACGGTTGGTCGAACAAGTTCAACGAAGGCGACTGGGAACCCGGTGCGGAACTCTACTCGAAATGTAACGCCACGACCGACGCCGGTGCCTGCCACACCTTCTGGCCTGCGCTCTATCAGGATATTCGCTGCGCCAATATCATTCTCGAAGGCATCGAGAAATACCACACTCCCGATTCGCAGGTACGCCCCGGAACGCTGGCACAACGCATCGGCGAAGTCTATTTCCTGCGCGCCTATCTGCACTACTGCGTATTAAAGAGCTACGGCGAATGCCCCTACGTGGATTACACGGTCGATCCCAACAACCTGCCGAAATTCGAACGAGAAAACGTCCACTCGATCGTCGAAAAGATCTGCAACGATTGCGACGAAGCGTATAATCGTGTTCCCGAACGTTATCTGGCCGAACAGTTCGGTCGCGTCGAAAAGGGCGCCTGTCTGGCCTTGAAGGCTTTGGCACGCTGGATCGCCGCTACGCCGCTCTACAACGGGTCGACGCTCAAAGGTGATAATCGAAACTATGCATCGGTCTATCAGCAGTACGATCCCGCCCGCTGGGATGCTGCTGCCGCTGCGGCAAAAGCCGTCATCGACTTCACGACCAACACCGGTGAGAAGCGCTATGCGCTCTATCAGGGTCCGGGCAAGAACCAAACGGGCAACTTCGGCGACGTCGACGAGAGCAACGGCAAGGTCTATACCCGTCTGTGGGAGTTGTTCAGCGGCACGACCCGCTCGCTCGAAGCCAAGAAGAACGAATGGATCTGGTTCTTCCTGCAGGTCAAGACCGTCGGTTACCACAACGACATGTATCCCCCTTCGTCGCAGGGTCAGGCGCGCGAAGTTCCCGTACAGGATCATATCGATGAATACGAAGTGATCGGTCCCGACGGCTACGGCTATCCGATCTATGCCCTCAAAGAGAATCACAAAGCACTCTATAACGGCCTGATCTCCGAGGAGGATATGGTCAAGGCTTACGACGATGCCAACCCCTACGAAAACCGCGACCCGCGTTTCTACCGCGACATCACCTACCATGGCGCTATGTTCAAGGGCAAGTGGATCAACACCGCAACGGGTGCGGACGCCATCAATGCCGCCAACTCGACGACGACAGGCTATTTCACCCACAAATTCTTCGACGGATACTACACCAAGGGCATGTCGGGCGACTGGAACATGGACGCCCCGCTGATCCGTCTGGCAACGATCTACCTCGTTTACGCCGAGGCCGTCACCCGTTCGAAAGGCGCTACGGACGAAGTCTACAACATGATGAACGACTTGCGCGCCCGCTCGTTCATGGCGCCCATTCCGCCCGCAGCGAAGAGCAACAAAGAGCTGCTGCTCGACTACATCCTGCGCGAACGCCGCGTGGAACTCTACCACGAGAAGAACCGCTTCTTCTCCACGCGCTTCTACCTCGAACCGACCAGCACGGCCGAGTTGGCCAAAGACGCGCAGTGGAACGCACTGCCGGGTAGCAACGACGAGAAGGCGCAGCAGTACTTCACCAAATACGGAGCCTATCCCAAGACGCAACACCGCATCTGTGGTATGCGGCCCGTGGAAGACCCCAACGGCAAAATCTCGGTGGGCGGAAAGAAGTACAGAATGGAGCGCTTCTGGAAGGAGAATCGCGTTTTCCTCGAAAAGCACTATCTCTTCCCTATTCCGACCGAAGAATTGCAGCGCGCTAACATCCAGCAGAATCCGAATTGGTAATCAACCCTCAGCCCAGATGTTCGTCGGACATCTGGGCTGCTAATAAGATGCAACTGTTATGAAAATGAATTCGATCTTCAAGCTGCTGCGCTGCACGGCTTTTGTAGTGCTGGCCGCAGCGACGACCGCCTGCGGCGGAGACGATCCGATCGTACCCCAACTGCCCAACGCCGGCAATAACGGCAACGACGGCACGGAAGAGGAGAAACCCGAAATCAAGCCCGATGCCGGTATCACGCTCTACGGATTGGTGAGCGACAGCGCCGGAAAGCCCATCGAAGGGGCGGTCGTGAGCGACGGTTACAGCGTCGCCTCGACCGATGAGAAAGGCGTCTACCAAATCGTGCGCAACGCCAACGCCAAGCACGTCTTCATCTCCGTCCCGTCGGGCTATGAAATTCCCGCACAGGCAAATTACGGCTCCTATCAGGGAATCTATCAGGCAGCGAACTCCACTTCGGGAAGCAGCACGAAACCCTACCGCGCCGACTTCACGCTGACGAAACTCGCGCAGAGCGACAAGCGCTTCGTCCTCTTCGGACTGGGCGATCCTCAACCCGACAACAACGAGCATATCCAGCGTTTTCGCACGGAGGCCGTGCCCGACATCAAAAAGATTAAGGCCAAATACACGATCCCGACCGTCGGAATCGCACTGGGCGATATTCTGGGCAAAGGCGACGCACAGACCTTCCTCTCGATGAAACGCGCACTGGGCGAGACGGGCGTTCCCTTCTTCACCACCATCGGCAACCACGACAAGAGTTCGGTCGATTACACGGGCGACACCTACCGCGACGTGCTCGGCCCGCGGTGGTACTCGTTCAACCGCGGCGAAGTGCATTTCGTTGCAATGGACAACATCATCTTCACCGGTCAGGACTACACGGGCGGCTTCACCGACGAGCAGATGGCGTGGCTCGAAAAGGATCTGGCTTTTGTCCCCACAAGCAAGATGATCGTGCTCTACTACCACATTCCGCTGCGCGACACGAACTACCGCAACCGCCAGAAGGTGCTCGACCTGATTTCCAAATACAAGAACCCCACGTTGATGTGCGCTCACACGCACTACTTCCAGCCCTACCACATGCGTTCGCATAACATCTTCGAACGCATTCACGGCGGTACGTGCGGCTATTTCTGGCGTTCGAACTGCGGCGGCGACGGCACACCCAACGGCTTCATGGTCTACGAAATCGACGGCACGGAGTTCGTCGACACTTATTTCAAGGCGTCGCAGCGCCCCGACGATCATCAGATACGTCTCTATCGCGGCGATGCCATCTTCGCAGGGCCTTACGCCACCTACAAATACGATCTGGGGGCGGATGTCGTCGTAGCCAACATCTTCACCGCCGGCATGGACGGTACGACGTGGAAGGTGGAGCTTTCCGAAGACAGCGGAAAAACGTGGAACACCATGAGCCAGATCGCGCAAAGCTACGGCGACCGCTGGATTCGGGGCTACCACATCGGCGTCGAACACCATCCCACCGAGAGCGGAACCAGCCCCTGCTACCACCAATACCAGTACAAGTTGAAGAACGCGGCCGCAACCGGCATCGAAGTGCGTGCGACCGACGGATTCGGCCACGTCTACACGCAGACCCGGTTCACCGCAAACAGCGACTTCTCGGAAGCGGAGAAGTATTGATCGGCAAACCCCATACAGACGAACGGACTGTCCTCGAGGACAGTCCGTTCTTTTTTCCGAAGTCTCCATCACACACAGCCGGCTACACGCGTCGTTCGTCGACGGCACGCGGTCCAAACTCGACGATACGAAAAGCGACGACTCTCGTCGCTCGTACGCTCCGCACTGCACCGCTACCGCCGCGCCTCCTTCGGGGAGCTGCGCATAACCCTAATTTTCTCAAGCGGTCGATCCTCACGTCGGAATCCTCAGGGAATTCTTCCCCGGAATGATAAAACTTAACTTTTAATTTTCACACCTTATACCGCACCGCCCGATATATCGGATTAAATCGTTACCTTTGTCGTCGGAATCGCGCGCACGTGCGCGGCCGAAAAGTTTCACTCTGTATTCACTATGATTTCGCTCGATAATCTCACGGTAAGTTACGGCGGCTGGACGCTGTTCGACAATATCTCCTTTCTGATCAACCCCAAAGACCGAATCGGTCTGGTGGGCAAGAATGGCGCGGGCAAGACCACGCTGCTCAAACTCATCGTCGGTGAGCGGCAGCCCACGTCGGGCATGGTCTCCAAGAACGGCGAATGCACAGTGGGCTACCTGCCGCAGCAGATGAAGGTCGCCGACACGACGTCGCTCGTCGAGGAGACGGCTTCGGCCTTCGAGGAGGTGCTCTCGCTCGAAGCCGAGATCGCCGCCCTGACGCGCGAAATCGCCGAACGCACCGACTACGAATCCTCCGCCTACGAAGCGCTGCTGCACCGGCTCAACGACGCGCAGGACCACTACCACATCCTCGGAGGCGAGACGCGCGACGCCGACATCGAAAAGACCCTGCTGGGTCTGGGTTTCAAACGGTCGGATTTCGACCGCGCCACCTCCGAGTTTTCCGGCGGCTGGCGTATGCGTATCGAGCTTGCGAAGCTGCTGCTGCGACGGCCCTCGATCTTTTTGCTGGACGAGCCGACCAACCACTTGGACATCGAATCGATCCAGTGGCTGGAGGAGTATCTGAAGAGCTACAACGGCGCCGTTCTGGTCATCTCACACGACCGTGCCTTTCTGGACAACGTCACCACGCGCACCGTCGAGCTGTCGCTGGGCAAGATCTACGACTACAAGGTGCCCTACTCGAAATACGTCGTACTGCGCGCCGAACGGCGTGCGCAGCAGATGGCCGCCTACGAGAACCAGCAGCGGCTGATCGAAAAAACCGAGGAGTTCATCGAGAAGTTCCGCTACAAGCCCACCAAGTCGAATCAGGTGCAGTCGCGCATCAAGCAGCTCGAACGCATCGAGCGCATCGAGGTCGACGAGGAGGATGCCGCCACGCTCAATATCAAGTTCCCGCCCGCACCCCGTTCGGGGCAGATCGTGGCCGAAGTGAAGGAGACCGGCATGTCGTTCGGTGCGAAACACGTCTTCTCGGGCGCCGATTTCACCATCGAGCGCGGACAGAAGATCGCGCTGGTGGGGCGTAACGGCGAGGGCAAGACGACCTTCGCGCGGATGCTTATCGGTCAGCTGAACCCCACCGAGGGGTCGATCCGGCTGGGCGCCAACGTCCATGTCGGTTACTACGCCCAGAATCAGGATGACCTGATGGAGGGCGAATTCACGGTTTACGACACGCTCGACCGCGTGGCTGTGGGCGACATTCGCACCCGCCTGCGCGATATTCTGGGCGCCTTCCTCTTCCGCGGCGAGGACGTCGACAAGAAGGTCAAGGTACTCTCGGGCGGCGAACGTTCGCGGCTGGCGATGGCGCGCCTGATGCTCGAACCCTACAACCTGCTGGTGCTCGACGAGCCGACCAACCATATGGATATGCGTTCGAAGGATATCCTCAAACGCGCCATCCAGAAATACGACGGCACGGTGGTGGTGGTTTCGCACGACCGCGAGTTTCTGGACGGCATCGTCGAAAAGGTCTACGAATTCCGCGACGGCGGCGTGAAGGAGTATCTGGGCGGTATCTACTACTTCCTCGAAAAACGCAAACTCGATTCGCTGCGCGACGTCGAACGCAAAGATGCGCCCACAACGGTTGCAGTACAGAAAGAGGAGGAGCCGAAGCTGAGCTACGAACAGAAAAAGGAGCAGGAAAAGCTGCTGCGCAAGCTGCGCCGCGCCGTCGAGAGCGTCGAAGCCGAGCTGGCCGACACGGAAAAGCGAATCGCGGAGTACGATGCGAAATTCGCCGCCGCGACCGCCTACAACGAAGCGGACTACAAAGCCTACAACGACCTCAAGGCCCGTTACGACCACCTGATGCACGAGTGGGAGAAAGCCTCCTACGAACTCGAAATCACCGAAAACGGTTGATCTCATGAGCCGACGAAAAACGATCTTCACAGGATTTCTGCCATTACTCTCCATCCTGCTCTGCACAGGATGTCCCGCAGCAGTCACCGCGCCGGAAACAGCCGCAGGCGCGGCCGAACGTCCGGCCGCAACCGACGACGGACCCGTCGCAGACTCGATCGTATGCGGAGAGAGTTGCACGGAATACACCTGTTATTTCACCGGCGACCGGCTCGGCAAAGAGGTGCTTGCGAATATCAAAACATTGCTGTTCAACGAATCCGCATGGTACACGAATTTCGAGGAGTATCCCGACGCCGAAAGCGCCGATCTCGCCCGCAGACAAGCCCTCGACAGCCTGTCGTCGCTCGCATGGCTCGATAGCGAACCGTGGCCCGAGGTGCGGGAACTGTTCCTTGCATGGTCGGCACAACAGTTGGAACGGAATTACATCGTCTATCGAAGTCGACGGGATCCCTATTTTCTCTACGAATGCAGCGAAACGGACTCGACGATCGTGCGATGCGCCGATCTGCTGACCCGACAGGAGGAGGGGCGCGTCGAACGGATCCGGCAGTTTCTCAAAGCGAACGAACTGGAGAAAGCCGCCCGCGACAGCATGGTCTTCGACAAGACCTATCTCGACTATGCGTTGCGCCATATCGACGAGGTGTTGGCGCGGCCCGACAGCCTCCGCCAAGCCGTCGACCGTGTATTCCAGACGCTGAGCAACCACATCAACCGCAAGATCCACGCTCGGCTGAGCAAGGAGGGAACGGTCGATTTCACCCGATATACCGAGGATTTTCTCGCGCTGTTCGACAGTGTGAAAGTCGAGACGTGGGAACCCTGAAAAAACGTAACGCAATGGATAACAACCTGATTTTCGGCATCCGCCCCGTAGTGGAAGCCATCGAAGCCGGACGGCAGATCGAAAAACTCTACATCCGCAAAGGCGCCGAAGGGCAGCTGATGAACGAATTGCGCGACCTCTGTATGCGCCATCATGTACGTGTGCAGGAGGTTCCCGTCGAGAAACTCAACCGACTCGTGCGCGGCAACCATCAGGGCGTCGTGGCGCAGATCGCTGCGATCGAATACGCGCAGCTCGAAGATATTCTGGAGCGCGTGCCCGACGACGAGACGCCTCTGGTGGTGGTCTTCGACGGCGTGACCGACGTGCGTAACTTCGGCGCCATCGCCCGTTCGGCCGAATGTGCCGGCGCGCACGGCCTCATCGCGCCGCTCAAGAACTCCGCACCGGTCAACGCCGAAGCCATCCGCTCGTCGGCAGGGGCGCTCACGACGATCCCCGTCTGCCGTGTCGGTTCGATCCGCAATACGCTCAAAACGTTACAGACCGAAGGGTTTCAGGTGGTCGCAGCCACCGAAAAGAGCCGCAAACTGCTCTACGACGCCGACTTCCGCCGCCCGACAGCCCTCGTGATGGGGGCCGAGGAGACGGGCATCTCCAAAGAGGTGCTCAAACTCTGCGACGAACAGCTGGCCATCCCCCTGATCGGCCATATCGAGTCGCTCAACGTCTCGGCGGCTGCCGCCGTGATGCTGTTCGAGGTCGTCCGCCAGCGCATCGGTACGGCCGAGTAACCCCTAATACCCGCACCCATGAACCGCCTGAAAAACTTCCTGACCGACACGGCCGTTTCGCTGTCACGGGTCGCTCTGCGCTATCCCGTCGAAACGCTCCTGAGCCTCTATGCTTACGTACTTTTCAGCCTCGGCATGGAGGAGGTCTTGGTCGACCCTCCCAGAGCCGTGATTTACATTCCGCTGCTCACGTTCGCTGCGGCGCTGGTCGCCAACACGCTGACCCGCTGTCACCCGAGGTGGCGCATCCTCTATTTCGTTCTGCTGCTGCTGCCGGCAGCTTCGTGGGCGATGGGCGACGCATGGTTCTCGACCAACCCGTTCTACATCACGCTCGGCGTACTGGCACCGCTGGCCATCCTTCTGGCGCGACGGGCACTCGGGAACCGAGAGTTCACGCGCGATGCGCTCACCTACCTGCAAGCGGCAGTCGTCGGGGGATTCCTCGCATGGGCCGCCCTGCTCGCTTTTCTGGCGATTTTCCATTCCGTGATCTACATCTTCGGCATCTGGCAGGGTGCAGCCAACCACATCAGCGTATATGCCCTGTGGTTCGCCCTCCTCGTACTCTGGCCCCTGCTGGCACTCGCACTGCTCGACCGCTTCGCAGGCGACGAGCTTCGCGGCTCGAAAATCGGCGATGCGCTGCTCAACTACATCCTCGCACCTGCACTGCTGATTTACACGGCCATCCTCTACCTCTATTGCCTTCAAATTCTTTTTTCGTGGACACTTCCCAAAGGCGGCGTGGCCTATCTGGTCTTCGGCTTCACCTTGGCGCTGTTCATCGTCAAGGCGTTGCAGGAGCTCGTCGTGCGACGGCGTTACGACTGGTTCTTCGGGCACGTGAGCTGCTTCGCGCTGCTGCCGCTCGTACTCTTCTGGACGGGCGTGGCACAGCGCATCGCCGACTACGGACTCACCGACCTGCGCGTCTATCTCGTCGTCTGCGGCGCGATCATGACCGTTGCCGTCGGACTCTTCTTCGCACGACGAACCGCCCACTACTACTACATCGCCGGCACGGCGTTCGCGCTCTTCCTCACGACGGCCTACATCCCCTATTTCTCGGCTTCGGCGCTCTCGCTGCGGTCGCAGACCGAACGCGCCCGACGATTGGCCGCCGAAACAGGGCTGCTGAAGGAGAACGGGCAGCTCGACCTCACACGCATCGACGAACGCGACACCACCCTTATCGAGGGCTACCGCGAACTCTATTCGTCGCTCGACTACATCGACGACAACGACACGCTGCTGCTCGCCGACCGTTTCGGCATCGCCCGTTCGGCCGAATTCCCGAACGCCTTCAAAAACCGAGAGGTGCGCAGCTATATCCGAAGGGGATGGCAAGGCGTCGTTTCGACCGACGGGATCGAAACCCCGCTGTACTTCAGCGGCGACGAGCGCCGCGACCCGCTCGACATCGGCGGTTATCGCTACTGCTACAACCCCTTACCCTACGAAACAGATCCGTCGAAGGCCCGCTACTCGACGAACAACGACACGCTGCGGCTCTATCTGCCCGACGGACGCGAGGTGTTCCGCCGTTCGCTGGCCGATCTCTTCACCGACCGCTGCGACCAACTGCTGTACCAGCCCGACGACGACCCGCTCTACTCGGCAGACAACCTCTCGGTCTATCGCACCGATTCGCTGCTCATCACTTTCCGGCGGGTCGAAGTATCACGCGCAAAACAGCGCTACGTCGACCTCACCGTCGACAAATTCTACACGAAATAACGTTGGAGACCACGTTGCAGCATCCCTTGCTGGGCGAAATCGTCCTCAGCCAGACCCGCCGCGCACGCCGTATCTCGCTCTCGGTGCGCGGCACGGGTGTCGTGCGGCTGAGTTTCCCCTGCGGCGTATCGTCTACGCGGGCGCTGGCTTTTCTGGAATCGAAGAGCGACTGGGTCGTGCGAACGCGCGACCGGCTCACGGCACGCGCAGCGGCGCATCCCGCGCCTTCGTTCGACGACATCGAGGCGCTGCGCCGTGCCGCCAAAGCCGAATTGCCCCTGCGTGTGGATGAGCTGGCACGTCTCTACGGATTTAGGTACGGGAGAGTAACGATCCGCGCATCGCGGACCAAATGGGGTTGCTGCACGGCCGACAATAATCTGTCGCTCAGTCTCTTTCTGATGACACTTCCGCCGCACTTGCGCGACTTCGTGCTGCTGCACGAACTCTGCCACACCCTCCATCACAACCACTCGCCGCGTTTTCACGCACTGCTCGACCGGCTCACCGGCGGCAAAGAAAAACTCCTCAGCCGAGAGCTGAGGAGCTATGCAATACCTGCACGATAGCCGCGCTATTCGTACTGGCCGCTCTTGAGACGCATCACTTCGTCCTTGGTAAGGAACCGCCATGCGCCGCGCTTGAGATTCTTCTTCGTCAGACCGGCATAGTAGACGCGGTCGAGCTTCTGAACCTTATATCCCAGCGATTCGAAGATACGCCGCACGATGCGGTTGCGGCCCGAATGGATCTCGATCCCGATCTCGGACTTATCCTCCTTGACGTATGCGATCTCGTCGGCATGAATCTCGCCGTCCTCGAGCGTAATGCCCTCGACGATGCGATCCATATCGGCACGTGCCAGCGGCTTGTCGAGCGACACCTGATAGACCTTCTTCTTCATATACGACGGATGAGTCAGCTGACGCGTCATATCGCCGTCGTTGGTGAACAGAAGCAGTCCCAACGAGTTCTTGTCGAGACGTCCCACCGGATAGATACGTTCCTCGCAAGCGCCCTTCACCAGATCCATCACCGTCTTGTCGGCGTGAGGATCTTCGAGCGAGGTGACATAACCCTTGGGCTTGTTGAGCACCAGATAGACCTTCTTCTCGCCCTCTACGCGGCTGTCGTTGAACTTCACCTCGTCGGTCGGCATCACCTTCGATCCCAGCTCGGTCACGACCACACCGTTGACCGAAACCAGTCCGGCCTGAATGTAGTCGTCGGCCTCGCGCCGCGAACAGAGTCCCGACTGAGCGATGAAACGATTCAGACGCATCTCGCCCGTCTGCACATTGGGGTTGTAACGGGGATAGCTCTTCGGCCGCTCCTCACCGCGGCGATCGTCGCGCTTGAATCCGCCTGCCGGCTTGGTACCGTAACGCTTCGGCGCACCCGTGCGTTCACCGCGATTGAATCCGCCCGCTTCCCCCGCTTCGCCGTACGGGCGCTTGGGGCCGAATTTCCCCGCCGGCTTTCTGCCGTAGGCGGGTTTGTCACCGTATTTCGGAGCGCCGAACGGTTTGCGTCCGTAGGGACGTGCCGGACGATCTTCCGAGTCGCCGCGGCCGCCGTTGTATCCGCCCGGGCGATCCGAGCGATCCGAGCGATCCGAGAAATGACCCACCGGACGACCTTCGCCGTTGCGCGGGCCGCCGAACGGCTTGTGTCCGTAGGGACGTGCCGGACGATCTTCCGAGTCGCCGCGGCCACCGTTGTATCCGCCAGAACGACCCTGATAGTGGCCCGAGGGGCGGCCTTCGCCATATTTAGGACCTCCTGCCGAGCGGCGCGGACGCTCGTCGACAGGATGGTTGTCTTCCGTAAAGTGGGGATTGTACGAAGCACGCCGGGGGGCATGTTCGCGAGGGGTGTCATCGGCATCACGCCGGGGACCGGGGCGACGTTCGATACGTTCGGACGTGGTCGTCCGCTTCCGCTTGTCGCGTGCGAAACGGTCGAGAACCTCCGTCGAGTCGCTGTTGTAGTCTTTCATTTCGATTCAAATTAATTCGTGGCAAAGGTAATCTAATTTTCGGAGATTGTCCGCATAAATCGCACCAAATCAGTTGTACAGCCGGACATTTTCGATCCCCGCAGCCTTTTTCCGCACGCGGCGTTCCTTCCTGCACGGCAGGGATGGAAAAGACCACGAAAAAACCTGTCCGCAAACCGATTGCGGACAGGTCGAAACAATCTTTCGAGAACCTATTTTTTCGAGGCCTTATCGAAAATCTCCCGAATGCCTCCCAAGGCACCGATCACGGAGGTCGCCTCGTAGGGAACATACACCGTTCGGACCTGATCTCCGTCGACCATCTCTTTGAGCGCATCGATATATTTCACCGCCAGAAGATAGGAGGCCGGATCGGAACTGCTGCCGCTTACGGCCGCCGCAATCCGGGCGATCGCCTCGGCCTCGGCATTTGCTTGCAGCACTTTGGCCTGAGCTTCGCCTTCGGCTTTAAGGATTTGCGCCCGCTTCTCCGCTTCGGCATAGTTGATCTGGGAGGTGCGGTCACCCTCGGATTGCAGAATCGCCGAAGCCTTTTCACCCTCGGCCTTGAGAATCTTCGCACGCCGTTCGCGCTCGGCCTGCATCTGCTGCTCCATCGCCTCCTTGACGCTGTCGGGCGGCGTGATATCCTGCAATTCCACACGATTGACCTTCACGCCCCATTTGTTCGTCGCCTCGTCCAGCACGGCACGCAGCTTGGCATTGATGGTATCGCGCGATGTCAGCGTCTCATCCAGCTCCAACTCGCCGATCACGTTGCGCAACGTCGTCTGCGTCAGCTTCTCGATTGCGTTAGGTAAGTTGTCTATCTCGTAAACGGCTTTGGCCGGATCGACGATCTGAAAATAGAGCAGGGCATTGATCCGCGTCGTCACATTGTCCTTGGTGATGACGTTCTGCTCGGGAAAATCGTAGACCTGTTCCCGCAGATCGATGCGGTCCGAGAACTTGACCACCGCACCGCCGCCCTCGACCGGATAGCGTACATAGACCTTGCGCGGCCTATCGATAATCGGCCAGATGATGTTGATTCCCGAAGGAAGAGTCCGATAATACTTTCCCAGCCGCTCGATGACCTTGGTCTCCGACTGCTGGATGATCTTCAATCCCGAAATGACGAAAACGACGACGATCAGCGCGATCAGCCATAGAATTGCAATACTTCCCATATTCAGATTTTTTTTACGGTTAAAACGATACTATCGATACGCTCGATCTCGACACGCGCTCCCGCATCGATCACGTCGTCTGCAACAGCCGTCCATTCGACTCCGTCGATCCGCACCCGACCGCTGCCGCAGGCGGTATCGATCGTCTCCGTCACGACGGCGACGCGGCCGATCATGGCATCGGCATTCGTGCGCACGTCGCGCGATTTGCGAAAGAAATAACGGAGCAGAAGCGGCCGGACCGTGACGAGCGAACAGGCCGACACCACGGCAAAAACCAAGATCTGCACCGTCCAACTATCCGTGCAGGCCGCTGCAATACCCGCTGCCACAGCGCCCACAGCCAAACAGAACAACGCAAAACCCGACGTGAAAATCTCGGCCAGAAATAAAATCAGCGCCGCGAGAATCCAAAAGTGCCAAATCTCCATTTCTTTTCAAAGATGGTTGCTATACATCTGATACAAAGATAGAAATCTTTTGTTCATAATACAACATTCGGCCCGATTTCACGGCATTAAATTCGGAAAAGATCAAAGTCTGCAGTTTTGTCGGATCTTTGGCTGCGCCGTAGATACTACGCCTCGGCAAAATCCAAATAAATTTGCTTTTGCGCTCGGCTTTTTCGTATCTTTGCAGCACGTTAAACACTCGTTTATGAATCGGGAAATCCTGCGACTCGCTCTTCCAAACATCGTCTCCAACATCACCGTTCCCTTCATGGGCATCGCCAGTACGATGATCGCCGGCAATCTGGGCGGCGGCGACGCTACGCGCACCATCGGGTCGCTGGCCGTCGGCGTTTCGATCTTCAACTTCATCTACTGGAACTGCTCCTTCCTGCGCATGGGAACGAGCGGGCTGACGGCGCAGGCCTACGGCGCCGGCGATCACCGCGAATGTACCAACACGCTGGCGCGCACGCTGCTGGTCGCCGCCCTGCTGGGTGCGTTGATTCTCCTGCTGCAATATCCGCTCGGTGAAGCGGCCATCTGGGCCATGAACGGCGATGAACTGGTCGCCGAATACTTCTATGCCCGTATCTGGGCCGTACCGGCGGGCATCATGCTCTTCGGATTCAACGGCTGGTTCATCGGAATGCAGAACGCCCGCATCCCGATGTGGATCGCCATTTTGCAGAACGTCGTCCACATCGGCTGCTCGTGGTACTTCGCGTTCCGCTGCAAAATGGGCATCGCCGGCATCGGCTACGGGTCGGTCGTAGCCCAATACCTCGGCGTGGCGCTGGCCGTCGTGCTGATCGCCGCCAATTACCGGCAGTTCATCACGCGCATCGACTGGCCGGCGGTATTCGACCTGCGGCCGATCCGGCGTTTCATGGTCGTCAACCGCGACATCATCATCCGCACGCTCTGTATCGTCGCGGTCTACACCTTCTTCACCGGTGCATCGGCCCGCATGGAGGACAAGACACTGCTGGCCGTCAACACCATCCTGCTTCAGCTCTTCACCCTCTTCTCCTACATGACCGACGGCTTCGCACAGGCCGCCGAAGCCCTCACGGGCCGCTTCATCGGCGCCCGCGACGGCGCGTCACTGCGCCGCTGCATCCGCAATTCGATCTTCTGGTCGCTGGCCGTTGCCGTAGTGTTCGTGGGCATCTACCTCATCTGGTGGCGCGACCTGCTCCACATCTTCACCCTGAGCAGCCCCGAATCTTCGGCCTACATCATCGCGACGGCAGGCGACTACATCGGCTGGATCATCGCCATACCGATCGCCAGCTCCCTGCCGTTCCTGATGGACGGCATCATGGTCGGTGCGACCCGCACCCGCGTCATGCGCGACTCGATGATCCTGTCGACGATCATCTATTTCGTCATCTTTTTCGCCTTCTCGCCGCTGATCGGCAACAACGCCCTGTGGTGTGCATTCCTGCTTTATATGCTTCTGCGAGGCGTACTGCAATACTACATGACCCACCGCTTGCAGGATATCTACCGGCAGGTGAAAACCGTCTGAACCTCACGATAAAAGGGCGTCTGCGTATGGCAGACACCCCTTGTTGTAACCCGAGCGGGCTTTTCTCTCACGAGTTAAACCCTGCCCGGCAATCCTTCTACTCCTTCATGCAGCGCACCTGCGCGCCGTAACTGCGATTGGCCGACCCCAACAACTTGTTGGTCAGCGACGACTTGACGAATACGCCTGCCATCGGTTTATCCGAAACATACGGAGAATTGCCCCACACATACCAGCCGCTGCCCATAAACCGCACACGGCCGGTCGTTCCGAGCAATGTTCCCGCAGCCGGATAATAAATCTCCTGCCCCGCAATATCAAAGACGATTCCGTCGTTGCTCCGCTTTACATACCAACCGGAGAATGCGGTATCGGCCGTCGGGGCGAAGGCCGTCCAGACAAAGCGGTGCGGCACGCGGTACCCGGGCGGGCACGGATCGTAGATGCTCTTCGTACCGGTATCCCCGCCGGAGAGAAGATCGCCCGCACAGCCCCACAGATCATCCATTTGACGACCGCCGGCAGGGATGTAATACCAGTTGGAAAACTGCATACCGGAGCCATTCGTAACGTCGGTGATGAAATTCATCGGATAGCGCACCGCAGCCTCCACCGTCGCGGTTTCGCCCAACCGCGCTCCATCGGCCACGTGCCATCCGGGAGTGCCGTCAAACGTCGCAGCGGCCGTCGTTTCGTCCGTAAGTGCATCTCCCGCCGCATCGTAGACGGTCATGCGCGCCGACAGCGAACGAAACGGCACGAACGGGTCTTTACGTCCCCATTGGTAGAACATACCGTAGCTCGACACATTGTCGGCGCCCTGATAGACGGCAGTGAGTGCTCCGAGGTTGCGATCCATCGTCACCGCCTCGCCGGCCGCCGCATAATCTCCCGAAAGCGCATACCGTTGGAGTGTACCCTCCAGATCGGCCGCCGTCAGCCACAGATGCCAGCTCCAGAGAACCGTTCCGTCGGCATTGCAGGCCGCCACGACGGCGTTCCCTTCGACAAAGGGATCGGCCGTGGTAAAACCGATGCGTCCCTCCTCGCCGAGCGACAACTCGCGAATCAATCCCGGTGTCGTCTGCCATAGGAGTTTCACGGCCGCGGGCCGCAGCGGTTCGGGCACGATCCCGTCCGCCTTCCCGCACGTCGAACCTGCGGCGTACTCCGCATCGGGCGGCGTCACTGCGCCGTTGCCCATCGTCGTGGCATCGAACGCATAACGCCCCGCACGCGGCACGACATAACAATTCGCCGTCGCCGCCGCATCGAGGGCAAAAGGCGCCGCTTCGGAGGCCGCATAGACAAAGGGATTATACGTTTTGATATGATTGGCGCCGAGGACCACCTCCGCCTTCGAGGTTTCGCGCACCATCTGTCCGCCCGCCGTATCGGTAATCGTGAAACGCCAGCCCCGATAGCTTCCCGGCGGAACGACCAGACAGAAGACGACGGGGTCGCTTGCGGAGAGCGCCACGCCCTCCGCGCCGCAGTCGAGCAGAATCGAAGGATGTCCGGCATCGGCGGGCTGCATCGTCCACCCGTCGACGGCGTCCCACGCAATCCGCATTCGTCCGGCCAGCGATGCGCCGTCGAGCGCCGTCAGACGAACCGAGCGGATCGTCCCCGTACCGGTGAGTTGCAGCCGCACCACGCCGCAGACCGAACTGAAATGCATTTCCGTCCGCGTGCTTCGGGAGGCCATCGGACTGACACCCGGAGCGAACGTTCCCGAACCGCCGAAAGGCTGCACGGCCGGCAAGGTCGTCGTCACGCCCGCATCCTCGACAACAGCGTCCGAACGATAGGGATAGCAGGCGTAATAGACCGGACTTTCGAACGCTTCACCGCTGAAATCGGCGGAAGAGTCGCCGGCAAAACGATCGTCAATCTCAAAGCGGCGGTTCACCGGCGAGGTATCGCCCCACAGTCCGATCGCGTCGCCCGCCGACCACAGCACGTTCGTGCCGCGTTCGCCGCCCAGCGATGTCCGGGAACCGTCGTCGATCCAAGCGTGCATCGTCAGAGCCGCCGGAGCGGTCTGCTTCGGAAGAAGCGCTGTCCGAGCTTCGTCCGGTTCGATCCGCTCGCAGCCGATCGATGCAAGCAGAATCGCAGCATAATAGAATCTTTTCATCGCCATATCGTTATAAATCTTCCCACGGGTCTTCGACCATCGGATCGTTTTCATACCCCGTCGCAGCGAAACCGCGTTCCGCAACACACTCCGTCACCTCCATTTCCGGCGGCAGATAATTTGCCCCAAAAGAGGGACATTCCCCACCGGCAGGGGCAGAGAAGGTATACGAACGATGCCGAACGCAGAAAACGGTTGTCGAAAATAGATGTTCACACATAACTGATTCTGTTAATTCGTTGATAAAACAAAGATAATAAAATCAGCGGAAAAAGTCTATTCAAAATACAAAACAGTCTTTTTATTCTATAAATTATCGCCTGCAAGCCGATTTTTTCAAAAGGCGGCCTGCGATACCGGCAAAAAAATACCGGAGAACAGGCTTGCACCCGTTCTCCGGTATTCGATCCGAAGAGAAAAGCGTCCTTATTCGAGCCCTTTCATCTTCTTGAGCAGCGCGTTGTACTCGTTATACTTGTCCATCATACCCGGTTCGTCGCGCAGGCGGAAGCTGATCGACTTCATGTAATCGACCGTATCCACATCCTCGGGCTTGATCTGATGCGCCTTCTCGAAGTAAGGCAGCGCCGCCATATACACGGCATTGACCGCCTTCAGATCGGCATCGTACTCCGACTGGCTCCGGTAATTCTTCTGTCCCATCTCGGTGTTCATGGCGTCGGCCTTCACCGTATAGAAGAGACCCAGATAGTAGTTGCCGTCGTAGAGGTCGGGCTTCAGCTCGACCACCTTCTTGAACGAATTGATCGTCTCGTCGTAATTCTTCAGTTTGTAGAAGACCCTGCCGCGGCCGAACCAGAGGTCGACATTGTCGGGATCGCTCTCGAGCGATTTGTCGATCAGACCGATCAGATCGGCGGGATCGCCCACACCCTCTTCCGAGGGGTAGAGCTGCATCAGGCCGTCGAGAATCTTCTCGTTCTTCGGGAACTTCTCGATACCCGCCAGCAGCGCATCCTTCGCCTTGGTCAGGAACGCGGCATCCTGCGCCTTCTGGCCGTAATAGCTGTGGAACAGGTAATAGTAGACGTCGCCCGCTTCATCGGCATAACCGGCAGCCAGCGCATCGTTGAGCGCCTGCGCACCGCGCACGAACGACTCGGGATGATTCGATCCGTCGACGGTCAGCAGGTAACCGGCATAGTAGAGGAATGCGGGATCGGCTTCGCCGAAAGCAGGGCATTGCTGCGCCTTGTAGGCCGTCAGATAGGCGTCGGCACCTGTAAGATATTCGCCCGTTTCGATCGAGACATTGCCCAGAATCGACGCGTAATTGACGATCTGCTCCAAGCCCTCCTTGATCTTCGACGCCAGCTTGGGATCCAGCTCATACGCCTTGTTATAGGCTTCGATCGCCGTATCGAGAGCACCCTCCTTGATCTCTTGCAGCTGCTTCCATGCAACGATCTTTCCGCCCTTCTCATAGGCGATGAAGTAAGGATAGTTCCATGCAATGGCGGGAGCGCCGTTGATCGTCACCTCCTCGGTGCTCGCAGGATCGCCTACCGAAAGTTTCATCAGCGTAGTCTCCATCGGAGCGAACAGGTTCGCCGTCGGCTCCGCTGCGGCATCGTAGTACACTTTACCGCGATTGATCCACGTAGCGGCCTTGGCGTTTTTCTTGGGATTCGCAATGTCGGCATCGCTCTTCTCGAGTTTGGACAACGTCGCCTCCTTATTCACTTTCTGGGCCTCAGCAGCCGGAATGGCCAGCAACGCAGCGGCTGCGACCATCAAAATGAATCTTTTCATACTCGTTTTCTAAAAATTATTGGTTTATCTCTTAAATTATCTGTTTTACTCCTCGGCAGCGGGCGTTTGGTCCGTTGCAGCAGGAGCTGCATTACCCTCAACGTCCGATGTTTCGTCCGTCACGACAGCAGTGCCGTTCTTCTCGCCCTCGATCGCCGCCAGCTCCTCTTCGTCGCTGCCCGGCACGGCCATCACCGAAGCGATGGCGTCGCCATCGCGCAGGTTGATGATCCGCACGCCCTGCGTAGCGCGGCCCGCCACACGGATCTGCGATACCGCCGTGCGGATCGTGAGGCCCGAACGGTTGATAATCATCAGGTCGTTGTCGTCGGTCACCGCCTGAATCGAGATCAACTTTCCGGTCTTCTCGGTGACGTTGATCGTCTTGACGCCCTTGCCGCCGCGGTTCGTAATGCGGTACTCGTCCAGATCGGTCCGTTTGCCGTAGCCGTTTTCACTGAGCACCAGCACATCCTGCCGACTGTCGGGTTCGACACAAATCATGCCGACTACCTCGTCGTCGCCTTCGAGCGAGATACCGCGCACGCCGGCTCCCACACGCCCGATCGGACGTACCGTCTGCTCGTTGAAGCGGATCGCCTTGCCTTCGCGGGCCGCAATCATCACCTCGGCCTCGCCGCTGGTGAGTTTCGCCTCGATGAGCTGGTCGCCCTCGCGGATGACGATGGCGTTGACGCCGTTGCTGCGCGGCCGCGAATAGGCCTCCAGACGGGTCTTCTTGATCGTACCGTCCTTGGTACACATCACGATATAGTTGCTGTTGACGTACTCCTCGTCGTCGAGACGCTTGACATTGATGTAGGCACGTACCTTGTCGTCCGGTTCGATCTGAATGACGTTCTGGATGGCGCGGCCCTTCGACGAGCGCGTACCCTCGGGAATCTGGTAGACCTTCAGCCAGAAGCAGCGGCCCTTCTCGGTGAAGAAGAGCATCGTGTTGTGCATCGTGGCCACGTAGATATGCTCGATGAAATCTTCGTCGCGCGTCGCACTCCCCTTGGCGCCTACGCCGCCGCGGTTCTGCGTGCGGTATTCGGCCAGCGGCGTACGCTTGATATAGCCCATGTGCGAGATGGTGATGACCATCTCGTCGTCGGCATAGAAATCTTCGGGATTGAACTCCTCCGAAGCGTAGACGATCTCCGTGCGGCGTTCGTCGCCGTACTTCTCCCTCATCTCGAGCAGTTCGTCCTTGATGATCTTCATCTGAAGCGGCTCGCTCTGGAGCACCTCATTGAAGTAGGCGATCTGCTTCTGCAGCTCGTCGCGTTCGGCCGTCAGTTTGCCGTGCTCCAGACCGGTCAGCGCGCGCAGACGCATCTCGATGATCGCCGAAGCCTGCAAATCGCTCAGGCCGAACTTCTCGATCAGGGCCGTCTTGGCCTCGTCGGGCGTCCGAGCGGCGCGGATGGTGTGGATCACCTCGTCGATATTGTCCTGCGCGATCAAAAGACCCAGCACGATATGCAGCCGCTCCTCGGCTTTCTGCAAGTCGAAGCGCGTGCGGCGCACCACCACGTCGTGCCGGTGCTCGATGAAGTGGCGGATCATGTCGCGCAGATTGAGCAGATAGGGACGGCCGTGCACCAGCGCGATGTTGTTCACGGGGAACGACGTCTGCAACGGCGTATTCTTATAGAGCGTATTGAGCACCACGCTCGCCACGGCATCCTGCTTGAGGATGATGACGATGCGCAGACCCTGACGGTCCGACTCGTCGTTGATGTAGGAGATGCCCTCGATCTTCTTGTCGTTGATCATGTCGGCGATCTTCTTGATCATCTCGGCCTTGTTGACCATATAGGGAATCTCCGTCACCACGATGCACTCGCGGCCCGACGCCGTATGTTCGATCTCGGTCTTGGCGCGCATCATGACGCGGCCGCGGCCCGTCATAAGCGCCTCGCGGACGCCTTCGTAGCCGTAGATGATGCCTCCGGTCGGGAAGTCGGGGCCTTTGACGTATTTGAGCAGCTCCTCGCACTCGATGTCGCGGTTGTCGACATAGGCGCAGCAGGCGTCGATCACCTCGCTCAGATTGTGGGGTGCCATGTTGGTAGCCATACCCACGGCGATACCGCTCGCGCCGTTGACGAGCAGCAGCGGAATCTTCGTGGGGAGTACCGTCGGCTCCTTCATCGTATCGTCGAAGTTGTTCGTCCAGTCGATCGTCTCCTTGTCGATGTCGGCCATCACCTCGTCGGTGATCTTGCGCATACGCGCCTCGGTATATCGCATCGCGGCCGGCGAGTCGCCGTCCATCGAACCGAAGTTGCCCTGACCGAAGACCAGCGGATACCGCAGCGACCACTCCTGCGCCATGCGCACCATCGCGTCGTAGACCGACGAGTCGCCGTGGGGGTGGAACTTACCGAGCACGTCGCCCACGATACGGGCCGACTTACGTGTCGGTTTATCGGAGTAGAGGCCCAGCTCGGCGCTCATGTCATACAAAATACGGCGGTGCACGGGCTTCAGACCGTCGCGCGCATCAGGCAGAGCACGCGATACGATGACCGACATCGAGTAATCGATGTAGGCCGATTTCATCTGCTGCTCGATATTGACGGGGATGATACGCCCCTCTAAACCGGCATTTTTTTCTTCTTCAGTCAGCATTTTTATACGATTCTTATTCCTCGGAATAGTTTCAAATTCTATCAAATTCAAGGTCCTTTTCCCCGCCGCCTTCCCGAAGGGAGGTTTCGGAGAATCCGCCGATTCCGCACCGGCGGCAAAAGCGGCGATACGCATTCGACGGACTTTTCAGGAAGCATTCGCAGCCGCTTCCCGATCCGCTCCGCCGGACCCGTATTAATAACAAGCAAAAATACGATTTATTTCACAAACAGGCAACTTTTAGGGGTAAAATTTCCACCCCGCGAAACATCTTCCGGTCGGAACCCGCCGTTTTCGGCACTTTTCAGCCGATCTGAGCGCATGTAAAATCCGCCTCGACAGGAGGACGGCGAAAATCGGAGATCGACAACCGGACAAACTTTCCAACCGTCGTTTTGCCGCGACACTTGCGATTGATCGGAGGATTTCGTAGATTTGTCATACTAATCTAAAACCTACTATGAACCGCCTCTTATCCTCGCTGCTCCTCTGCATCGCGACCGTACTCAGCGGTGCGGGTGCGAACCCGCCCGCAGGCGATCTGCCCTGCCTATGGCATTTCAACAAAACCCGTCACGATGCGCACGCCGCAACCTTCGTCGAAAAGGGCTATCTGTCGGCCGACGACCGGCCCGCAGCCACGCTCCGCTACGTCCGCGCCGATGGCAACGCTCCCGACGGCTTCTCCCGTACGCTCGACAAGACGCACAACCCCGCCGTCGAGGGCGGTGCAGCTGGCGACTGCTGGCTCTTCACCGTGCCGGTCGACTCGTTGGGCAAGGGCGAATGCATCGGCATCGACTTTCTCTTCGGCAACGACGCCTCCGCCTCGAAATATTACCGGCTGGAGTATTTCGAACGCGACCGCTGGCTTCCGGCCGCTCGGCTGCTGCGCGCAGAGGAAGCTCCGAACGTCCGCTACACCCATCGGCTTTTCGCTTCAGGAAAGAACAACTCCTACAAGGTCTTCGGCACGATCCGCCTGCGCCGGCCCCTCGTGCGCGATACGCTGCGCATCCGCTGGGTGCAGGCTGCGAATCTGCGCGCCGACGGCCGCCCCGCGACGTCGGACAGCATCGGCGTCAGCGGCTTCTGCAATGCGCACGGGCTGGGTGTCTATATCCGCCGTCTGGGTGCCGAACCGCTCTCCCGACCGCAGAAAGGACTTTTCATCGGTAACAGCTACACCTATTATAACCTCGTGCCGGGACTCGTCCGCGAACTGGCCGCCTACGAAGGCCGCGATCTCCGCATCGAAATGTTCACCATCGGCGGCTGCACGATGGAGCGTCACTTGAAGCAGGCCGACTGCCGCGATCTGATCGACCGCGGCGGGTACGATTTCGTCGTGCTCCAAGACCAGAGTCTCCATCCGGCACTGATCGGCACGCCCGACGACAAAGGCATCGTCGACCATATGGAGGCGATGGTCTCCTATGTCCGCGAACGCAATCCGAAGGTACGACCCTTCGTCGAGATGACATGGGGCCGGCGCAACGGTTATACCGAAGGGAAATTCGACTACGACTTCCTCTCGACCTACGCTTCGATGCAGGAACGCATCCGCATCAATACCCTCGCCGAGGCAGAAGCCGTCGGAGCGGGCTGCATCTCCGTAGGCGTCGCATGGAGCCGCGTGCGCTCGGAACGGCCCGACATCGAGCTTTACGTCCGCGACGGTTCGCATCCCTCCTATGCCGGTTCCTATCTGGCCGCCGCGGTGATCTGCGCGACGCTCACGGGAGAACCTTTCGGCGCGACGGCTTCCGACGGACTGCTCGATCCCGATACGGCGACCTACCTGCGTCGTGTGGCGACCGAGACCGTGCTGGGCGGCAAATGACGACGCATCCGCAAACGGCGAGCGGGGTTCGGATCGATCCGAACCCCGCTCGCCGTTATCTTGCACGCCTCAACGGAAATCGATCAGCTCATAGCCGGCGTAGTTCGCCGCATCGAAACGGCGTACCTCGGACGACGGCGTAACACGCCGGATCGTGATGCGCATCCGGTCACCGTCGAGATCGTAGACCACCGCCTGCGGCGTACCGTCGGCCGCGACGTCGACCGTGATCGAACTCATCACCGTCCCCTTGTCGGTCGGCGTGAGCCGCACACGGCGCAGCCCGCCTTCGGAGGGGAGCAGTTCGCTGCGGAACGCATCGTCCAGAAAGTCGAACGCCCGCGTGGGATTACCCAGCAGGCTGTGGCTCGCCGTATCCACGACGTCGACCACCACCTCGCGCTTCGAGGGGTCGACCTCCCATTTCGACGCTCCGTCGGAGTAAGCCTCCGCATCGCCCACACGCATATAGTAGCGGTCGCCCTCGACGGCATAGCTCCCTTCGGCCGCGAAATCGGCACCTTCGACGGCGAACGTCACCGTATAGGCCTTCATCGCCCGAAAACGGGCCGCCAGCTCCTCGACGACCGCACGCGCACCGGTATTGTCCGCCGCGCAGAGCGTCGACACGTAGAGCAGCGCCGCGAAGCACAGCATTCCTCGGAATAGATCGTTACGTCGTCCCATCGTCTAAAAGAGCCCCAGTTCCTGCAACTTCGCCTCGAGGCTCAGCAGATCGTGATAGAGAATATCGCGCGGCTTGGCACCCTCCTGCCGCCCCACGATGCCCGCCCGTTCGAGCTGCATCATGATCCGGCCGGCGCGGTTGAAGCCCACCTCGTAGTTGCGCTGGATCATCGAGGTCGAAATCTGCCCCTGCGACACGGCGTCGCGGGCGATTTCGGCGAATTTCGCGTCGTACTTCACCGGCGCGGAACTCTCGCCGCCCGCCGTCGCTTCGCCGCCGCTCGATTCGGGGGTGTAGTCGGGCAGGTTGTAGGCCGACGGATACCCCTGTTGTTTCGAAATGTACTCTACGATGCGCTCCACCTCGGGCGTATCGACCAGTGCGCACTGCACGCGCGTCAGCTCACCGTTGTTCGAGAAGAGCATATCGCCGCGCCCGATCAGCTGCTCGGCGCCCGGCCGGTCGATGATCGTCCGGGAGTCGATCATCTGCATCACGCGGAAGGCGATACGCGCCGGAAAATTGGCCTTGATGCCGCCCGTGATGACCTTCACGTCGGGACGCTGCGTGGCGATGATAAGGTGAATACCTACCGCGCGCGCCTTCTGCGCCAACCGCATCACAGGTCCTTCGACCTCCTTGGCCGTCATGATGAGGTCGGCGAACTCGTCGACCACCACCACGATGTAGGGCAGGAACCGATGCCCCTTGAGCGGATTGAGCCGCCGCGCGGTGAATTTCTCGTTGTACTCCTTGATATTGCGCGCGCCGGCATCCTTACACAGCGCCAAACGGCTCTCCATTTCGGTGCAGAGCGAATTGAGCGTATAGACCGCCTTGCGCGGATCGGTGATGATGGCCTCCTCTTCGGACTCCATCTTGGCCAGAAAATGCCGTTCGATCTTGGCATAGAGCGAGAACTCGACCATCTTGGGGTCGATCATCACGAACTTCAACTGCGCGGGATGCTTCTTGTAGAGCAGTGAGGTGATGATGGCGTTCAACCCGACCGACTTGCCCTGTCCCGTCGCACCGGCTACCAGCAGGTGAGGCATCTTGGCAAGATCGAAGACGTAGTTCTCGTTCTGGATCGTGCGGCCGATGACCACCGGCAGCTCGGCCTTCGCCTCCTGAAACTTCATCGAGCGCACGGCCGAATACATCGAGACGATCTCCTTGTTGCGGTTGGGCACCTCGATGCCGATGGTTCCCTTGCCCGGGATAGGTGCGATAATACGGATACCCAGCGCCTTGAGACTCTGCGCGATATCGTTCTGCAAACTCTGTATCTTCGAAATCTTGACCCCCTGCGCCTGTACGATCTCGTAGAGCGTCACCGTGGGACCCGTCGTGGCCTTGATGCGCTGGATGGGAATGCCGAAATTCTTGAGCGTCTCCTCGATGCGCGACTTGTTCTCGTAAATCTCCTCGTCGGTCACCTCCAAGTCGCAGACGTAATCTTCGAGCAGCGCGACCGTCGGACGGCGGTAGTTGATAAGATCCTTGAGCGGATCGTAGGCTTCGGTCGAGATCCGATGCTCGTCCACCAGTTCATCGTGGTGCTCCTCGACGGTCACCACCACCCCTTCGGGCACACCGGTATCCATCACCACGAAAGGTTCGTCGTCGAGGAAGGGACTCTCCGCCGCATCTTCATCGGGAACGGGAGCCACCGTCACGGCAGCCGCTTGCACCGGCGCTGTATCCGTCCCGTCGGTCGAGAGATCGAACTCGACGAATTCGTCGTCCTCGTCCGCCAGCCGCGAAGGCAGCGGCGCTTCGACCGCATCCTCCGTCTCCCCCTCCGCGCCGAGCGTATGCTCCTCGAAGGGATCGTCGTCGTCCGACGCACGGTTGCGGGCATAATAGTCGTTGACGGTCTGCACGCCCCCCGAAACGGGAGCCACGCCCACGGGATGCACGACGAAGGAGTCGTCCTCGTCGTCCGCAGCTGCAACCGATGCTGCACCGGCTGCGGGTTTTGCCGCACGCTCCAGAAGAGGCTCCTCCTCCGCAGGCGACGCGGGCGGCGGAGTCGGCCGTACGGCGTGCACTCCGTTCTCCGCAGGCGACGCCTCCTCCCCATCCGCCTCCCCTTTGGGGCGGGAGACGACGAGCGACTGCAACGACGGCACCTTCTGCGCCACCGTTCCCACCAGTTTGCCGCTCTTGTCGACCAGCACGTTACCGGCGCGGTTGACCGTATTGATGAAATTGCGGTTGATAAAGACGCCTGTCAGAATCCAGCCGCCCAGCAGCAGGATGATACACCCCACCATGCCGATGCTTCCGCTCAGCAGACGCCCCATTTCGATGCCGTAGGCACCGCCCCAGCCGCTGTTGAACATACCCCAGCCGTCATCGAAAGCCACGCCGAGCGTCAGCGATCCCAGAATCAGCACCAGCAGCGAGCTGAGCACCGAATGGTGAAAGACGATCGGACGCCGGCGCAGGATGCGCACGCCCATCATCGTGACGATGAAGGGGACGATGATCCCGAACAGCCCGAACGAACGTCCGACGAGCATCTCGGCCGTCCATGCGCCCAGACGCCCGCAGGGGTTGTCGATCGAGTCGTCGAAATGGGGATTATCACTGCCGACGCCGTGCAGGGCACTGTAATCGCTGCGCCAGTCGAAGTAGTAGAAGACCACCGACGCCATGAGGAAAATCCCGGCAAAGAGCAGCAGCAAGCCGAAAATCCACCGGGCGCTCTCGCCGTCGGAGCGCGTTGCGGAGGCTTTTGCCGATTTGGATTGGGTCGATGCCATGTTATTTTTCGTTTATCGATACAAAGGTAATTATAACTTCAATCTACCGGTGTTTTCGGCTCAGTTTTTCGTATCCGTTCACTGTTACCCGCGGCCATTGGCCGCGTTTACAAATCTGACCCTCCCCGTAAACCCGCTCCTCGGAGGGGACTTCGGTCACGCCATCCAACGAAGCCGGAAACTTTGACCGTCGGTACATCGAGGTGTGTAATCACAGAGACAAAAGTAGCGATCATTTTCCATTTATGCAACGTCGCAGGCGAAAGCCTTGCGGCGCAGCCGCTCGCGGTAGTCCTCGTCGGCATAGGTCAGAAAGCCGTATTCGGGCCGGTGACCCGCCTCGGCACGCAGATCGCAGGTGTCGAGCAGTTCGGCCGTGCGGCGCGCCACCGCAGGCGCAGGATCGATGATCGTCACGCCGCGGCCCGCCGTCGCCCGCCGGATCGGCCCCATCAGAAAAGGATAATGCGTGCATCCCAGCACGATCTGGTCAGCGCCGCGCGCCAGCATACCGGCCATCGCCGCCGCCACCGCACGATCCGCTTCGGGCGTCTCTTCGAGGTTGTTTTCGACCAACTCGACGAATCCCGTACCCGGCGCGGCGATCACCTCCACGTCGCGGCCGTAACGGGCCGCCGTATGGCGGAACAGATCGCCGTCCAGACTCCGCTCGGTAGCCAGCACCCCCACCACGCCGCTGCGCGTATGCAGGCAGGCGGGTTTCACGGCGGGTTCCATCCCCACGATCGGAAGCGCTGCATAGTTCGCACGCAGGAAATCGATCGCGGCGGCCGTCGCCGTATTGCAGGCCACCACGACCAGTTTGCATCCCTCCTCCACGAGCCGTGCGACGGCCGCATCCGAAAGCGCACGCACCTCCTCGCGCGAACGCGACCCGTAGGGGCAGTTCTTGCCGTCGCCCAGATAGAGCAGCGACTCCTCCGGCAGCAGACGCCGTACCTCGCGCCAGACGGTCAGCCCGCCCAGTCCCGAGTCGTAAATTCCTATCGGAGCGTTATTCATTGCCTTCGAGATAGTGCACGATTCGTTCCACAGCTTCGTCGTCGCTCAGGACATCGCAGTCGATGACCAGCGCCGCCTGCGCATAATAGGGTTCGCGTTCGGCGATGTTGCGCTGCATGAACGCCACCAGTTCGGCGCCGCTCATTCCTTGCAGCTTGGGGCGCTTCGAAAGGCCGTAAGGGGTCAGCCGAGCAGCGATTTTATCTGCCGAACGGCGCAGATAGACCGTCACACCCGCCTTCGACAGGCGCTCCATATTGTCGCTCCACGTCGGCAGCCCGCCGCCCGTGGCCACGATACACGCCTCCTCCTCTGCCGCCAGCCGCTCCACCACCGAGCGCTCCAGTTCGCGGAACCGCTCTTCGCCTTCATAGCGGAAGATGTCGCTGACCGACGCCCCTTCCATGCGTTCGACCTCGGTGTCGGTATCGACGGCGCGCACACCCGTCCGGCGCGACAATTTACGCGCCAGCGTGCTCTTGCCGCACCCCATATACCCCACCAGAAAAACCTTTGCCACCGCTGCTGCCGTATTAAAAGAGATTGAGCTGTTCCACGTCGATCACGTCGTCCTGATCGCCGCGCGGACGCTCGATCGTAAATTCCACGTCGTCCGATACCTCGGGTGTCACCACCGGTTCTTCGGGCAGTTCGATTCCCTCCGCGCCGGCCGCATCTTCCGCCGAAACACCGACTGCACCCGCCGTAACGCCGTCATCGCCTCTCAGCGCATCGTCGGGACCGTCGTCTTCCGTCACGGGGCCGATCGGCTCCTCTTCGGGTTCATCAGGCTCGACGAAGCACAGTGACGCCACTTCGAAGGTCGTCACCCGTTTGCCCTTGGCGCGATGGCTCTTGACGCCGACGAAACCGTCGACATCCATCCGTTCCGCCGGCCGCGACGCCTGTACGCCGGCATAAGTCACCTCCAGCTGCGCACCGGCACGTCCCGTGCGGCAGACGAAGTCGCCCGTCCCCTCCTCGTCGAGGAAGAACTGCGTCTTGTCGCCCGATTCGATCGTGAAGCGCTTGAGATAGTAGTAGTTCTGCTCGCGGTCGAAATAGCAGACCGCGTAGATCCGCTCGGGGCGGTAGCGCTCGACCAGCACCGTATCGTCGGGGAAGTGCTGTTGCAGGTCGTAGCCCGTGATATAGTAAGTGCGGGGCGTCCATACCAACAGCTTGTCCTCGCCCTTGAAAGCGCCCAGCGCATAACCCCTCCCCTCGGAATTGAGCCGGTGCACGTCGTCGTCGAACCAGATCTGCTGGCTGCCCAGCGTCGAGGTGCCGCGCTCCTTCATCACGATCTTGTGGATGCCGTAGCGCGAGAAGAGGTTGCCCTGACTCTGGCGCCCCTTGATGGCCAGCGTCGAGAAGTCGAGGTCGACGATCACCTTCTTCAGCCGCGGGCGCGGCTTGAAGTAGACCTTCAGCACCTCGGCTTCGCCGTTGGGGTTGACCGTCATATAGATAATCTCGCTCTTGGGCGTTCCCTTCGTGATGTCGTACTCCTTGTCGCGCGTGATGCCCTTGATGGCGCAGCGCTTCATCAGGATCGGGCCGTTCTTGCCGTCGCGGTAGAGAATGTTGTAGATCGTCCGCTCGTCGTTGCGCTTGAAGACGCCGATATAGTAGATGTTCTTGTCGAAAAAAGCCTTGTCGCTCACCTTGGTGATGATGTAGCGGCCGTCCTTCGTGAAGACGATCACGTCGTCGATGTCCGAACAGTCGCACACGAACTCGGCATCCTTCATCGACTTGCCGATACCGAAGAAACCCTCGGCACGGTCGACGTACAACTTGGCGTTGGTGACCGCTACCTTCGCCGCCTCGATCGTGTCGAACGACCGCAGTTCGGTGCGCCGATCGCGCCCCTTGCCGTACTTCTCGCGGATGCGTTCGTAGTAGGCGACGGCGTAGTCGGTCAGGTGGTCCAGATCGTGCTGCACACGCTCGATCTCGGCTTCGATCCCTTTGATTTCATTGTCGGCCCTGTCCGAATCGAAACGCGAAATACGGATGAATTTCAACTCCGTGAGCCGCTGCACGTCCTCTAACGTCACCTCGCGGCGCAGCAGCTTCTTGAAGGGGACCAGTCCCTTGTCCACCGCGGCGTAGGCCGCCTCGCGGGTCTTGCATCCCTCGATGAGCTGGTAGAGCTTGTTCTCGATGAAGATGCGCTCCAGCGAAGCCGCGTGCCACGCCTCGTTCAGCTCGTGGAGTCGGATTTCGAGCTCCTGCCCCAGCAGCGCCCGCGTATGCTCCGCCGAACGGCGCAGAATCTCGCTCACCCCCATGAAATGGGGCTTCTCGTCCCAGATGACGCAGGCGTTGGGAGCGATCGACACTTCGCAGTCGGTGAAGGCGTAGAGCGCGTCGATGGTCTTGTCCGACGACTCGTCGGGGGCCACCTGCACGATGATCTCCACCCGCTCGGCCGTATTGTCGTCCACGCGGCGGATCTTGATCTTGCCCTTCTCGTTGGCCTTGATGATCGACCCCTTGATCGATTCGGTGGTGGTCGTATAGGGGATCTCGGTGATGGCCAGCGTCCGTTTGTCGATCTTCGAAATCTTGGCGCGCACCTTCACCGCCCCGCCCCGCAGACCGTCGTTGTAGCGCGAGACGTCGATCATGCCGCCCGTCGGAAAGTCGGGATAGAGCTGGAACGTCTCGCCGCGCAGATGGGCGATGGCCGCATGGATCAGCTCGTTGAAGTTGTGCGGCAGAATCTTCGACGCCAGACCCACGGCGATGCCGTCGGCGCCCTGCGCCAGCAGCAGCGGGAACTTGACGGGAAGCGTCACCGGCTCCTCCTTGCGTCCGTCGTATGACAACATCCACTCGGTGGTCTTTTTGTTGAAAACCACGTCCGATGCGAATTTCGACAGCCTCGCCTCGATGTAACGGCCCGCGGCCGCCTCGTCGCCCGTGAGAATGTTGCCCCAGTTGCCCTGACAGTCGATCAGCAGATCCTTCTGCCCCAGCTGCACCAGCGCGTCCTTGATCGAGGCGTCGCCGTGGGGGTGGTACTGCATGGTCTGACCCACGATGTTGGCCACCTTATTGTAGCGGCCGTCGTCGATCACCTTCATGGCATGGAGGATGCGCCGCTGCACGGGTTTCAGACCGTCGCCCACATGGGGCACGGCACGCTCCAGAATCACGTAGGAGGCGTAGTCCAGAAACCAGTTCTTGTACATGCCCGTCAACTTGCGCACGCCCCCCGTTTCGGAAGTCAGACGCGTGTAACGGCCCGGCGCAGCAGGCTGCACGACCTCCTCCTCCGATGCGGAACCGTCCGCCGCAGCACGTTCTTCAGGCCCGATCGCAGGGTCGTCGTTGGAATATATCTCTTCGCTCATAGTCGTTTAATTTTCAATTCGGTCGCCGGCCGAAAAACCGGCCGTCACGCTTCGCCGATCTGGAGGTCGCCCTCCACGATATCCTCCTCGATGCGGAGGTTGTCGACGATGAAGCCCTGCCGTTCGGGCGAGTTCTTGCCCATATAGAACTCCAGCATGTCGTGAATCGGGTCGTCCTTGGTCATGCGCACCTTGTCGAGCCGCATCTGCTCGCCGATGAACTCCTTGAACTCGCCGGCCGAAATCTCGCCCAGACCTTTGAATCGCGTGATCTCGGCCTGCGCGCCGCACTTGCGGATCGCCCGCTGCCGCTCCTCGTCGGTGTAGCAGTAGTAGGTCTCCTTCTTATTGCGCACGCGGAACAGCGGCGTCTGGAGGATATACAGATGGCCGCCGCGAATCACGTCGGGGAAGAATTGCAGAAAGAAGGTCATCAGCAGCAGGCGGATGTGCATCCCGTCGACGTCGGCATCGGTAGCGATGATGACCTTGTTGTAGCGCAGGTTGTCCATATCCTCCTCGATGTTGAGCGCCGCCTGCAACAGGTTGAACTCCTCGTTTTCGTAGACCACCTTTTTCGTCAGGCCGAAACAGTTGAGCGGCTTGCCGCGCAGCGAGAAGACAGCCTGCGTACGCACGTCGCGGCTCGTGGTGATCGAACCCGACGCCGAATTTCCCTCCGTGATGAAGATCATCGACTGCTCGGCCAGCTCGTTCTTGTCCGTGAGGTGGATCTTGCAGTCGCGCAGCTTCTTGTTGTTGAGCGACACCTTTTTGGCCGTCTCGCGCGCCTTCTTCTGGATGCCCGAGATCGCCTTGCGTTCCTTCTCGTTCTCCACGATCTTCTTTTGCAGCACCTGCGCCGTATCGGAGTGCTTGTGCAGGTAGTCGTCGAGGTGCTTGCCGATGAAGTCGAGCACGAAGTTGCGCATCGAGACGCCCGGCTCGATCTCCTTCGAGCCGAGCTTGATCTTGGTCTGCGACTCGAAAACGGGATCGGTGACCTTTACCGAGACGGCGGCGATGATCGACGTGCGGATGTCCGAGGCGTCGTAGTCCTTGTGATAGAACTCCTTCACGGTTTTGGCGATCGCCTCGCGGAAAGCCGCCTGATGCGTACCGCCCTGCGAGGTGTACTGTCCGTTGACGAACGAGTAGTAGCTCTCGCCGTACCCCGATCCGTGCGTGATCGCCACCTCGATGTCGTCGCCCGAGAGGTGAATCGGCGCATAGAGCGGCTGGTCGGCCATCTTCTCGTTCAGAAGGTCCAGCAGACCGTTCTTCGAGATGTAGGACTGGCCGTTGAAGCGGAACGTCAGGCCGAGGTTGAGATAGGTGTAGTTCTTCACCATCTCCTCGACATACTCCATATTGTAGCTGTAAGCCCCGAAGACCTCCTCGTCCACACGGAACGAAATCATCGTACCGTTCTTCTCTCCCACGCCGCTCTCCCAGCGGTCGCTCTGCTCGATACCCTGCGCAAAGGTGACCGTGCGGGCTTCGCCGTCGCGCACCGAACGGGCGGTGAACTCGCTCGAAAGCATGTTGACGGCCTTGACGCCCACACCGTTCAGACCCACGGTCTTCTTGAAGGCCGTACCGCCGTACTTGCCGCCGGTATTCATCTCGCTGACGGCCGCCGAGAGCGACTTGAGGGGGATGCCGCGCCCGTAGTCGCGCACAGTGACCATATTGTCGGCCACCGTGATCTCGATGAGCTTGCCGGCGCCCATGATGAACTCGTCGACCGAGTTGTCGACGACCTCCTTGATCAGGACATAGATGCCGTCGTCGGGCTGCGTACCGTCGCCCAGCTTGCCGATATACATACCGGGGCGCAGGCGGATATGCTCGCGCGGAGTGAGGGTTACGATGGCATCGTCGCCGTAGGAGGCGGATGTATTGAGTAAATCTGACATAGTTGCGTCATATGGAGTCCGGCGACTCATTTTCCCGCCGGCGAACCGTCGGAAATACCGGAAACTCCTTCTCTATAATATTGTTAGTACCAGTTCGTCAGTTGCGGCTGCGCACTTCGCCGAGTGCGGCGGCCATCCGGTCGCGCACCTCGTTCATCAGGGCGTGGGTCTCGGTCGCGGCGACTTCGGCCGCCGGCACGGGCGGCAGCACCTTCACGGTGAAGCGGTTGCGCCAGTTGAAGAGGCGGTTGCGGCCGATCACCCCCTTCGTACCGTCGAGCACGACCGGCAGGATCGGCACCCCGGCCTCCTTGGCCAGCGTGAAGGCTCCGGCCTTGAAGCGGTGGATCTCACCGTCCTTCGAGCGGGTTCCCTCGGGGAAGATCGCTACCGACACCCCCCGCGAAAGCCACAGCTTTCCACTGTTGAGCAGCTGCTCCATCGCCTCCGCGGCATGGCCCCGATCGATGCAGATATCGCCGTGCGCCCACAGGTACTGCCCGAAAAAGGGGATGCGGAAGACCTCGCGCTTGGAGACCCAGCGGAAATTGAGCGGAACGTTGTAGAGCGCGCCGATATCGACCATCGCCTGATGGTTGAGGACGATCACGTAACGCGCCTTTCGGTCGACGTTCTCCAGCCCCTCCACCCTGCGGGGAAAAGGCAGCAGAAAACTCAGCGCCAGATACCGAGACATTTCGTGAACGATACGCCGCGACTTCTGAAACGGATAGGTCAACGCCAACACCACGACCGAAAGGATGAGAACGACCGTACAGATCACCGTCAGCCAGATGTAGTATAAGATACTCAACATGGTTTGTGTCAATAGTTTTAAAAGCACTTTTCGCTTTGCCGCAAGCGGTTTCCCGAAAACGGAGCGCCGCCGGCCGCCATCGCGGAACCATCCGCGCTAATTGTGCAAAAATACAAAATTTTCTGGAATTAATTCATTTTTCCGGCAACGAAAAACAAAAGAAAAAGACAATCCGAAGCGGATGCCGCAAGAGGCGAACCCGCGGCAGATCCCGACTCCGAAACCGGAAATCCCCGCTTCGGATCGAATATCTTCCTCGAAGTCCGATTACTCAGAGAGCACGATGCGCCGCATCGTTCTTCGCGCCGGAACCGAACCCGTCCTGCGAAATCCAGAATATGCGGACAACCGATACCCGTGCGATACACTACCGAATTCAGGCATGACGGCCCGCCGGCGCGGCTTGCAAAAAGGTTCGAAACCGCCGGCAAACGATGCCGAAGGCAGCAAACAGCAATTGAAAATACCTCATGCAGTTTTTTGCAATCGACCGTTTTTCTACTCATTAATATTAGGTATTAAAAATATTTTGAAAAGATTACTACTTTGTCATGCATACTATATTTTCTTTTATATATATTTGCATCATAAAATAGCAATCAGGACATACAACTACCGAAAATATGAAACAGGTTCTCCTTTGCATGTCGCTTATCATCCTCTTTACGGCGTCCGTTGCCGAAGCTTCGGCGGGTCGTCAGGCTCCGACCACGGGGCGGGTCGTCGATACGGACGGCGCGGCCGTCGCCTACGCGACGGTGGTTCTGCTCGACGGACAGACACAAGTGGCAGGCACCGCGACGGCAGCCGACGGATCGTTCTCCTTGAAGACCCCTGCGGGCAGCTACCGCCTGACGATCCAATATCTGGGTTACAAGACGCTCGAACGCGACGTACAGAGTCCGGGCGATCTGGGACATTTCGTCCTCGAACCCCAGTCGGTCGAGATGCAGGAGGTGGTTGTCAAGACGAATCTCGTGCGGCGCGAAGCCGATCGGTTCGTAATGGATATCGCCAATTCGCCCATCGCGCTGGGCAAGGACGCCACCGAACTGCTCAAGCAGGCGCCCGGCGTATGGCTTACCGACGAAAAGCTCTCCATCAACGGTGCGACGGGGGTCAAGGTCTACATCAACGACCGCGAAGTACGTATGTCGACCGATCAGCTGCTCAACTACCTGCGCGGGATGAAGTCGGAGGAGATTCAACGCATCGAAATCATCCCGCAGGCCGGCGTCGACTACGACGCCGACTCGGCAGCCGGCATCATCAAGATCACTCTCAAGCGGCAGCGCGACAACGGACTCACGGGCGACCTCTCGTTCTCGACGCGCCAGAGCCGTCAGATCGAAGGATATAACCCGTCGTTCTCGCTCAACGGCCACACCGGACGCTGGACCTTCAACGCCTCGGGCTGGGCGAGCATCGTGCCGCTCCATGTCACCAAAATCGCCGAGCACACCGAATATTACGCAAGCAACGCGCTGCTCGACGCCACCTCCGAGATGCGGGGCCACGACAACTGCGGCGGCGGACGCGGCGGCGTGATCTTCGACCTCTCCGAACGCCACAGCATCGGCGCCGAAGCCGACTTCTACATCGACCGAGACCGCTCCCCCAACCGCTCGTCGACCGACTTCCGCGAAGCGGAGCGGCTGACCCGCAACGAAAGCCTCTACGACGGCTCGGAGCGCGTCAACTCCTTCTCGGCCACCTTCAACTACATCTGGCGCATCGACACGCTCGGCTCGACGCTCAAAGTAATGGCCGATTACAGCCGCAACAACCGCCGGCACGGCAACCACAGCTTCGTCCGCTCGACCATCGCCGACATCGTACGCGACTCGACCTACGACGACCGCACGCGGGGACTCTACAACGTCGCGGCGTTCAATGTCGCACTCGAACGCCGGCTCGGCGACGCGTGGCGGCTGCGCGCCGGTGCGAAGTACACCTACAACGACATGCACAACGAAGCGCTCTACCGCTACCGGCTCCCCGAGGGGTGGCAGACACTCGATGCATACAGCTACGTCACCGACTACACCGAACATATCTCGGCCGCCTACGCCGCCGCGACACTGAAAAAAGGACGTTGGAACGTCGTGGCGGGGCTGCGCGGCGAATATACCCGCACCACGGGTTACGGCAGCGACGTGCGCCAGCGCTACTTCAGCCTCTTTCCCAACGCCAACGTAACCTATGCCTTCGATGCGGCCGGCCTGTGGTCGCTCACGGCGCAGTACACCCGTAACATTTCGCGTCCGGGTTTCTGGGCGCTCAGCCCCATGCGAATGCAGATTTCGGATTACACCTATCAGTCGGGCAACCCTGCCCTGCTGCCCGCCTACACAGACAATCTCTCTCTCACGGCCGTCTTCGCCGCAAAATACTCGCTGAGCGTCGGCGCACAGTTCCACCACGACGAGATCGCACAGGTCTTCGGCAGCGATCCCGCCGATGCGTCGATCACCAACCTGCAATTCGAGAACCTCGACCGGACGGAACAATATTTCGCAGCGGCGAACATCCCTTTGCAGCTCGCCAAGTGGTGGTCGCTCAACGCCAACCTCACAGGCATCTGCCGCCGCGACCGCATCACCGTCGATGCGCCCCTCAAGACGACTTGGGCCGCCTTCGTCAACGCCTCGACGACCTTCACCCTGCCGCGCAAGTTCTTCATCGAAGCCGAATACTACGGCATGAGCCGCTTCCGGCAGGCGAACCTCGACATGAAAAGCTACCACAGCGTGACGCTGAGCCTCAAAAAACGCCTGCTGGACAACCGGCTGACGCTCACGGCGCAGGTGGCGAACCTCTTCGACCGCTCGCAGCAGTTCGTGGCAGCCACCGACACCTTCGTCCGCAACCTGCGGGTTTCGAACGACTGGCAGCCCCGACGTTTCGTGCTGACGATCAACTACAACTTCAAGACCGGCAAGGCCTTCAAAGCCCGCAAGGTCGAGAGCGGCGCCGGCGATGAAAAAGGACGTATGTAAAATTTAAAATGGGGAACCGAGCGTTCGATGAATCGTTCGGCGAATAGACCTCCGTTCCAATCTTCTCTCCCCGGGACCAACACCCGTACTCCCCCGCAATCGACGCATCGCCGCCGGCCGCGGGGAAGTTTCGCATACCGCCGCAGATCGGAAATAGCACGAAAAGGTAGGCTTTTGTAATACTTTTCGATCGACCGATTGTATATAGATACGGAATTACCGACCAGAACCTACCTATGTCGATTGAGCCGCAGGCCTTTCTCTCCGATTGTTCACGCGATCTTTCGTGCGATCGGCTTTTCCGTATGCCGCACAAACCCGAAACGTATTTTCCCGAAAGGCCTCGGTTTCCATCCTTACTTTCAGGAATATAATCCTTTTAAAGACCAATCTAAAACCCATTAAATATTCCTTAAAACGACCATCACATCATGAAAAAACACACCAATTCATCGGGGGGGGGTATTTTCGGATACATTGCGCCCGACCTTTCGCAGAGTG